>JAKBCO010000026.1 GCA_021807785.1 Pseudomonadota bacterium | reverse complement strand
GCGCGAAATCACGGTCGGCCTCGGGCGGGGTGCGGTCCAGGCGCCGCCCGGTGCGCTCCACCAGCATGGCGATCCCGGCCCTGGTCAACGCATCGGGTAATGGCAGGCGCTCGACGGCACCGGTGGCGGCGGCGACCAGGTTCATTTCAGGCTCCATTTCGGCAACGGCAGGAACGGGCGGGTGCGGGCCTGGTAGGCGCGGTAGGCGTCACCGCGCGAGCGCAGCATCGCCGCTTCCAAAGGCGGGATGCCGGAGACATGCACCAGCAGCCAGTACATCAGCGCCGGCGCGGCCAGCGTCAGCCAGCCCGGCGGGTATGCGGCGGAGATCGCCAGCAGCGGCCAGGCGCACCAGCCCAGCACCTCGAAAAAATAGTTCGGATGGCGCGACAGCCGCCACAGGCCGACGGCGCAGACCTGGCCACGGTTGGCGGCGGCGCGGCGGAAGCGCAGCAGCTGCTCGTCGGCGGCGTTGCCGCCCAGGATCGCGGTCAGGAACACCGCCACGCCGGCCGCGTCGCCCAGGCCCAACGGCGCGGGGTTGCGCGCGGCCAGCAGCACCGCCAGGGCCAGCACCGCCGCGACGGCGGCCTGGAGCTGCAGGAAACCGAACATGCGGCGCTGGAATCCGTCGCCCCATTCCGCCCGCAGGCTGGCGTAGCGAACGTCCTCGGCGCCGTGGCGGGTGCGGCGCAGGATGTAACCACCCAGCCGCAGCGCCCAGGCCGCCACCAGCGCTGCCGCCAGCCATGCCCGTGTCCCGCCCATGCCCCCCGCCAGCGCATAGGCAACGCCCGCGCCGCCCAGGGCGAAGGTCCAGATCACATCCACCCAGCCGGCGTTGCCGGTGCGGCGCTGCACCGCCCAGGCCAGCATCATGGCCAGCGACACTCCGGCCGTGACCGCCGGAACGATCATGCCGCCCTCCCGCACCCGACGATGAAGCGCAGCGCCGCCCGCCGAACCGGCAGCAGCGGCGCGAGGAGCGAGGCGAAGCCGCCGAGCAGCGCCCGATGCCCCAGACCGCGATAGAGCCGCACCTCCGCCGCCGCTCCCGCCGCGCGCAGCCGTGCCGCCAGGCGCTGGGTGTTGGCGGGATCGACCACCCGATCCGCGGTGCCGGCCGCCAGCAGCATCGGCGGGGCGGAGGCGGTGACGTAGGTGATCGGCTGGCTCGCGGGCCAGGCTCTCTCCGGCCCGAAGATCGCTTTCAGGGTCGGGCTGCGCAACGGCAGGAAGTCATAGGGGCCGGCGAGGCCGATCACCCCGGCGATGCTCCCGCGTGCCATGCCCGCCGCGCGCAGATAGCGCGGGTCCAGCGCCAGCAGCGTGGCGATCTGCGCGCCCGCGGAATGCCCCATCAGGAACAGCCGCCCCGGATCGCCGCCCTGCGTCGCCACGAACGACCCTGCCCAGGCGACGGCGGCGGCGGCGTCCTCCATGAAGGCGGGAAAGCGGACCTCGGGATACAGGCGGTAGTCGGGCACCAGGGTGAGGATGCCGCGCGCGGCCATCGCGGCGGCAACGAAGCGATACATGCCCCGCTCACCCTCCTCCCAGCCGCCGCCATAGAAGAACACCAGCACCGGGGCCGATACCGCGGCGCGGGCGGGGACGTAGGCATCCAGCCGATGCCGGGGCCCCGGCCCATAGGCCAGGCCGGCCCGCACCGCCACACCACGCCGCGGCGCCAGCCGGTTCAGCAGGTCGACGGCAAACCCGGCACCCACGGGTGCCGGCGCAACAGGTGCGGCAGGCACCGCGCTACATCCCCAGCAGCGGACGCACCAGCCGGCCGAGCCAGCCATGCGGGCGCAGATGATGCGTCGTCGCGATGAGGCAGACGCAGTCCTCCCCGGGCAGCGCACGCGGGGCGTGGTCCAGCGCGGCGTCGGCCTCCACGCAATCACCGGCCGCGTAGAGCCCGCTCCCGTCGGCGAAGGCGCCGGTCAGGACGCAGGTCCGCTCGGGCCCCGTATGGCCGTGGGTGAGCAACGCGCGGCCGGGGGCGACACGGATCAGATCGAGCCGGCTGTCGGTGGCATCGCGCGGCAGCAGCTTCATCATCGCGATGCCCGGCGCGACGCGACGCCAGCGACCGGAGGCGAGGGCCGCGAGATCGAACGCGGGCGCGCGGTGCGCGGGCTCGGGGGCGGCCGTATCCAGCCGCGCCAGAGCGCGGGCGAGTGCGTCGGGGGCCATCGGCGCCGGAGCCAGCGCATCGAGCAGCGCGCCGCCGGCAGCCTCGGCGGCGCGCAGGCCGGCGGCGCAGACCGGGCATCGCGCGGCATGGACCTCGATGACCCGCGCGTGCGCCGTCGGCATGGTCCCGGCGGCGCAGGCGATCAGGCTCGCCTCGGCCGGATGGTGGCGGATCATGCGTCCTCTCCCAGCGCCGCGCGCAGCCGGGCCATGGCCAGGCGCAGGCGTGATTTCACGGTGCCGAGCGGGATCGCGAGCGCGATCTCCATCTCGCTGTGCGAGCGCTCGTCGAAATAGGCCAGGCGCAGCGCCTCGGATTGCTCGGCCGGCAGCGCGGCGATCGCGCCGTGAAGGCGGCGGGCGCGCTGCTCGGCGGCCAGCAGCGCGTCGGCCGGCGCCGGTGGTTCCGGCTCGTCGGAGGGGTCTGGGACGGGGACCGCAAGGCGGGTCCGGCGCAGCGCGTCGATGCGCAGGTTGCGCGCGATGGCGAAGATCCAGGCCGGTGCGGTGGCGCGTCCGGGGTCGAACTGGGCGGCCTTGCGCCAGACCGCCAGCAGCGCCTCCTGCGCCAGTTCCTCGGCCTGCGCGGCGTCGGCACCGCGCCGTTGCAGGTAGGTCTTCACCCGCGGCGCGTAGTGGGAGAACAGCGCCGCGAACGCCGCGCGGTCGCGGTCCGTGGCGACGGCGTGGATCAGCGCCGCGTGCGAGGTCTCCCCCGGCATGTCGGTCATGGCGTCGGTCCCCGGACGGCGGGAGACCAGTCCGGCCCCGGCCCAGGCCGAGCATGGCTGGCGCGAAACATACATGTCCCCCTTACGCAGGGCCGAACGCATTGGATCACCTGCGGCGGCGGTGATCCAACCCGGCGGGCGGATCGTAGATCGGTTCGCATAGCACGGGTGGCGGAGCACATGCGGGGTACGGAGCGGCTGAGGATCGCGGTGGTGGGAACCGGCATCGCCGGCATGGCGGCGGCCTGGCTGCTGCACCAATACCACGAGGTGACGGTCTACGAGGCGGCGGCGCAACCGGGCGGGCACAGCCATACGGTGGACGTGGCCGGCGCCGACGGGCCGGTGCCGGTGGACATGGGCTTCATCGTCTATAATCCGCCGGCCTACCCGAACCTGACCGCGCTGTTCCGGCACCTCGACGTGCCGACGCACGGCTCCGACATGTCCTTCTCGGTCTCGCTGCGCGGCGGCGGGCTGGAATATGCCGGCACGGACGTCGCCGGGCTGTTCGGGCAGCGGCGCAATCTGGTCCGGCCGCGCTTCTGGGCGATGCTGCGCGACCTGACGCGCTTCTATCGCGAGGCCGAGGCGGACGCGCTGCGACTGGACCCGGACACCACGCTCGGCGCCTACCTCGACGCGCGCGGCTACGGGGCGGAGTTCACGCGCGACCACCTGCTGCCGATGGCGGCGGCGATCTGGTCCGCGCCGGCCGAGCGGATCGCCGCCTATCCGGCGCTGGCATTCATCCGCTTCTGCCAGAACCACGGCCTGTTGCTGCTGCGCCACCGCCCGCAATGGCGCAGCGTCATCGGCGGTAGCCGGGAATATGTCCGGCGCCTGACCGAGCCCTACGCCGGCGCGATCCGCCTCAACTGCCCCGTGCGCGAGATCCGGCGCCTGCCCGACGGCGTCGCGCTGCGCGCCGCGGACGGGGAGGAGGCTCGCTACGATCACGTGGTGATGGCCACCCACGCCGATCAGGCCAGGGCGCTGCTCGCGGATCCTTCGGCCGCCGAGGACGCGCTGCTGGGCGCGGTGGCCAGCACCCGCAACGAGGTCGTGATGCATCGCGACCCGGCGCTGATGCCGCGGCGCCGGCGGGTCTGGGCGAGCTGGAACTATCTCGGGGCGGCCTCGGGCGATGCGCTCTGCGTGACCTACTGGATGAACCGGCTGCAGCGCATTCCGGGTGCCGGGCCCGTATTCGTGACGCTGAACCCGGTGCGTCCGCCGGCGCCGGGGACCGTGCTGCACCGCGCCCGTTTCGATCATCCGCTGTTCGATGCCGCGGCGCTGCGTGCCCAACGCGAACTGTGGGCGTTGCAGGGGCAGCGCCGCACCTGGTTCTGCGGCGCCTGGTTCGGCGCCGGGTTCCATGAGGACGGGGTGCAGGCGGGCCTCGCCGTCGCCGAGGCGCTGGGCGGCGTGCGCCGGCCCTGGCGCGTGGCCGGCGAGTCGGACCGGCTGCCGCTTCCGCCCGATGCGCCGGCGCTGGTGGCATGAGCATCTCGGCGCTCTACACCGGCACGGTGGTGCATACGCGCATGCGCCCGGTCCGGCACCGGCTGCGTTATCGGATGCTGATGCTGCTCCTGGACCTCGATGAGCTCCCGGCGCTGTCCCGTCGGCTGCGGCTGTTCTCCAACGAGCGCTTCAACCTGTTCGGCTTCGCCGCGCGCGATCATCTGGCCCCCGGCGGCGGAAGCCTGCGCACGCAGGTGGAGGCGGCGCTGAGCGCCGCCGGGATCGGCCCCGACGGCGGTGCGATCCGTCTGCTGGCGATGCCGCGGGTGCTGGGCAGCGTGTTCAATCCGCTCAGCATCTTTTTCTGCCACGGGCGCGACGGGGCGCTGCGCGCAGTGCTCTACGAGGTGAACAACACGTTCGGCCAGCGCCACAGCTATCTCATCCCGGTGGCCGGGCCGGGCCTGCCGATCCGCCAGGAATGCGCCAAGGCGTTCTACGTCTCCCCGTTCATGGACATGGCGCTGCGCTACCGCTTCCGGCTGACCCCCCCGGGCGAGAAATTCGGCGTGGCGATCGAGGTTCGCGACCAGACCGGGCCGGTGCTGACCGCCGGTTTGGCGGCCCGGCGCACGGCGCTGACCGATGGCGCGCTGCTGCGCGGCTTCCTGCGCCACCCGCTGCTCGCCGCCCAGGTGCTGGGTGGGATCCATTGGGAGGCGGTGAAGCTCTGGCGCAAGGGGATGCGCATACGCCCGCGCCCGGCCCCACCGGCGGAGCCGGTCAGTATCGTCCTGCCCGGCGGGGTGGCATGAGCGGGCGGGCGATCGCCGGACCGGCGCCCTGGGCGCTGCATCCCGGCCGGGCGCTGCTGGCGCGCATGCTGGCTCGGATCGAGGCCGGGGCACTGACCGTGATCCTGCCCGGAGGAACCCGCGCGCGTCACGCCGGCCCGGCACCGGGGCCGGAGGCGGTGCTGGTGCTGCATCGCTGGCGCGCGCTGCGCCGGCTGGCGACTGGCGGGGACATCGGGTTCGCCGAGGCCTATCTCGACCAGGACTGGTCCAGCCCCGATCCGGTGGCATTCCTGGAGCTGGCGGCGCGCAACATGGCCCGCATCCCGGGCGCCGAGGGCGGCGCGTGGCCGGTCCGACTATGGCATCGGCTGCGTCATCTGGCGCGCGCCAACACCCGCGCCGGCAGCCGGCGCAACATCATGGCGCATTACGATCTGGGCAACGATTTCTACGCCCAGTGGCTGGATCCGGGGATGAGCTATTCTTCCGGCATCTACACCGATCAAGCGGCCGACCCGGTGGCCGGGCTGGATGCGGCGCAGGCGGAGAAGCAGGACCGTGTGCTCGCGCTGCTCGATCTGAAGCCCGGGCAGCATGTGCTGGAGATCGGGTGCGGCTGGGGCGGGCTGGCCGAGCGCGCCGCCGCGGCGGGCGCGCATGTCACCGGACTGACCCTGTCGCCGGCGCAACTGCACTACGCCACCGCGCGGCTGGCACGAAGCGGGTTGGACCGGCGGGCCGAACTGCGGCTGCAGGATTACCGCGACGCCCAGGGGAGCTTCGACCGCGTGGTCTCGATCGAGATGATCGAGGCGGTAGGCGAGGCCTACTGGCCGACCTATTTCGAGACCCTGCGCGCCCGCCTGGCCCCGGGGGGCGTCGCGGTGCTGCAGGCGATCACGATCGCCGACGACTGGTTCGAGGCCTACCGAAGCGGCACCGATTTCATCCAGCGGGCGATCTTCCCGGGCGGGATGCTGCCCTCGCCGGGGGCGATCGCGGCGCTCGCCGAGCGCCACGGGCTGGCGGTGCGGGCGCGGGAGAGTTTCGGCGACAGCTATGCGCGTACCCTGGCCGCCTGGCGGGCGCGGTTCCACGCCGCCTGGCCGGCGATCGCGGCGATGGGCTTCCCGCCGCGGTTCCGCCGGCTGTGGGATTACTATCTGGCCTATTGCGAGGCCGGATTCCGCACCGGCCGCGTGGATGTGGGGCTGTGGCGGCTGGAGCCGCGCTGATGCCGGGCCGGCGCGTCGTGCTGGCCGCGGCCGCCGCCGCGTTCGTCCCGCCGGCGGGTGCGGCCGGGGGGAACCCGGCCGGGGGGGCGGCCACGAGCATGCCAGCCACGGGCATGCCAGCCACGGGCATGCCAGCCGCGGGCGCGCTGCGCTTCCGGCTGCTGCGCGAGGGGGCGGTGATCGGCAGCCACACGCTGCTGTTTCAGCCTGCACCGGATGGGTTCTCGATCGCCATCGCGGTGGAGATCGCGGTGCGGTTCGGGCCGCTGGTGCTGTTCCGATACCGGTTGCGCGGCTCCGAGACCTGGCAGGGCGGGCGCTGCGTGGCCGCGGACTCCCGCGCCGATGACGACGGAACGGAGCAGACGATGCGGGCGACGCGCGATTCGTCCGGGCTGTGGGTCGAAGGCACGGGAACGCCGCGCTACCTGGCGCCGGCGGATGCGCTGGTGGCCTCGCACTGGAACCAGGAGGAATTGCGCGGGCCGTGGATCAATCTGCAGAACGGGACGCTGCTGCATCCGCGTGTCACGCCGCTGGGCGCGGACCCGGCGCTGACGGCGTCCGGAACGCGCGTGCCGGCCAACTGCTTCGCGGTGACCGGACCGGCGCGGATGCGGCTCTGGTACACGCCCGCACAGGTTTGGACCGGGCTGGTGTTCGACGCGAGGGATGGCTCCGAGGTCCGGTACGAGAGGATGATATGAGCAGGATACGCGGATCGCTGTTGGGCGCCGTGCTGGTGCTGTGTCTTGCCGGCCTGCCAGGTTGCGCGACGTTCGGGACGCAACAGGCGCTGGCACCGGATGTCGATCTGTCGCGCTACGCGGGGCGCTGGTACATCATCGCGAATATCCCGTATTTCGCCGAACGCGGGATGGTCGGCAGCTATTTCGACGTGAGCTTCCCGGATGGGAAGGTGCACGACGTGTATGAGGGCCACGACGGCAGCTTCTCGGCCCCGCTGTCGCGGTTCGTGATGCGCGGCTACGTGGTGCCCGGCACCGGGAACGCCTATTGGCGGGAATCGCCGTTCTGGCCGGTCTATTTGTCGTATCTGATCCTGTACGTGTCCCCGGATTATCGCACGGCCCTGGTGGGCTACCCGGGACGTGGCTATGGCTGGGTGTTGTCGCGGCAGCCGCAGATGGACGAGGCGACGTACCAGGCGCTGCTCGCGCGGTTCGCCGCGGCGGGGTACGACGTGTCGCAGTTCCGGCGCGTGCCGCAGGTCCCCGATCAGATCAAGCCGTAGCGCGATCGCGGGTCGGCGGGGAACCGTCCCGGCAGGATGGAGCTCGGCGAGGGGGGCGTGGCCCGTGGGACGTGATCACGTCATCCCATCGCTGCGGCGCGGCGTGTCGCTCGGCATCGGAAGAGCCTCCGATCGATTTCGCTCATCGACCACGGCAACTCACGCGGATGCCGAGCGCGATGGCGGCGGGATCGCCGGGGTTTACCGCGACGAAATCGGGTGCCAGCGTCCTGCCCCCGCAATTCGTATAGGAATTTCCGAATAATCACCCTAAAGTGTCACGGCGTCGCTTCCGCTCAGCCGCACCACTCTCGCTCTTTGTTTGATCGCGTGATTCAGACCTGCGGCGAGCCCGCCTAAGGTCGTCGCGCTCTAATCCGGGCCCGACCATCAGAGCAGCCGCGCGCGTGGTGCCTGCGCGGATGGGGGGACAGGGAGCTGTGCTCATGTGCCAACACTGCGCCCCCGGCGCCTCTCAGGGTGCCACTGACCGCGCCCAGGTCCTGCACCTCCTGGCCATGCTCGAACATCCGGATGCGCTCCCCGCGGAGGCGGCTCTTCGGATCGCCGGCGCGCTGCTCGCGTGGACGGGACCGTCGAAGTCCGCCCTCGGGTGCGAGCGCGTGGCTGCGCCCGGAACCCCGATCAGCAACGACGCATAGGAGCCCGCGGCCATGCCCGAGGACCACGCCGTTCGTGCTCTGCCCGACCCATCGCCCACCCTGCTGGCCGAGCTGGAAAACCTCTATCGCGACCTGCACGCCAATCCCGAACTCTCGATGCAGGAGCAGCGCACCGCCGGGCTGGCGGCCGCATGGCTGCGCCGGAACGGCTATGACGTGACCGAAGATGTCGGTGGCACCGGCGTCGTCGGCTTGCTGCGCAATGGTGACGGGCCGACGGTGCTGCTGCGTGCCGACATGGACGCACTGCCGATCAAGGAGAGTACTGGCCTCGCATATGCCAGCAGCCGCACCGGCACCGACCGGTTCGGCCAGGCCACCTCGATCGCGCATGCCTGTGGGCACGACATGCACGTCGTCTGGCTGATGGGGGCGACCCGGATCCTGTCGGAGAATCGCGGCCTCTGGCGCGGAACGGCGATGGCGGTGTTCCAGCCCGGCGAGGAGACCGGCCAGGGCGCGCGCGCAATGATCGAAGACGGCATGGTGAGGCGCTTTCCGAAGCCGGATGTCTGTCTCGGCCAGCACGTGATGCCGCTCTCCGCGGGGCAGATCGGCTGGCGCGCCGGCACCATGCTCTCGGCCGGGGACAGCTGGGAGGTGACGCTGTTCGGGCGCGGCGCGCATGGTTCGATGCCGCAGAAGAGCGTCGATCCGGTGGTGATGGCGGCCTCGGCGGTGATGCGCCTGCAGACCGTGGTCTCGCGCGAGGTGGCGATGACGGAGTCCGCCGTGGTCACGGTCGGCACCATGCGGGCGGGCACGAACGAGAACATCATTCCCGACCAAGCGTTGCTGCGGCTCAACGTGCGCACGTTCAAGGAGGAGGTGCGCACCCGCGTGCTGGGCGCGATCAGGCGCATCCTGGAAGCGGAAGCCGCGGCATCGGGTGCGCCGAAACCGCCCGCGTTCTCCGTGCTGAGCCAATTCCCGCTCACCCGAAACGACCCCGGGGCGACGGAGAAGGTTGTGGCGGCGCTGCAGCGGCGGTTCGGCAGCGCGCAGGTGAGCGAGGTCGGCGCGGCCACGGCAAGCGAGGATTTCGGGCTGTTCGGCGCTGCCTGGAACGCCCCGTCCGTGTTCTGGGTCGTCGGCGGGATCGATCCCGAAATCTATCGGACGGCGGTCGCGGCGGGAAAGCTCGACGAGTTGCCGGCCAATCACGCCCCCGATTTCGCCCCGGTGATAGACCCGACCTTGCGGACGGGCGTTGCGACGATGCTCGCCGCCGCCAGCGCCTGGCTGCAACCGGCGTGATCGCGGCCCAGCCGGCTGTTCTTCTGGACAGTCCCGTTCTGCACACGCTCACCGATGTGCTGGACTGGGTGGGAACCCTGGTGTTCGCGTTCAGCGGCGCTCTGGTGGGGGTGCAGAAGCGATTCGACCTGTTCGGAGTTCTGTTCCTGGGTCTCGTGGTGGCGGTGGTCGGCGGCATGGCCCGCGACGTACTCATCGGCGCCGTACCGCCGGTGGCGATCACCAATATCCACTACTTCCTCATCTCCATCGCCGGCGGGCTGATCATTTTCTGGTGGTATCCGCGCGTGGCAACGCTGCAGCGGCCGATCCTGCTGTTCGACGCGGTGGGTCTCTCGCTGTTTGCGGTCACCGGTGCGCAGAAGGCGATCGAGTACGGCATCAATCCTGTGATGGCGGCCGTCCTCGGGATGATCACCGGCATCGGCGGCGGAATGACGCGCGATGTGCTGGCGGGTGACGTGCCATTCGTGCTCCGCGGCGATCTCTATGCCCTGGCCGCGCTGGCAGCCGGTGCCACGGTCTCGATCGGACGGGCGCTGGGGCTCGCGCCTCTGGCGCCGATGCTGCTGGGCGGGGTGATCTGCGTGTTCCTGCGCCTGATGGCCATCTATCGCGGCTGGCGCGCCCCGGTCGCGCCATGGGGCGGAAACGGATCCGCCTGACACCCGGCGGTCCATGGCCCGAGATCCCGCTCCATTGCCACCGCCGCCAGCCTTCGTGGTGCCGTAGAGCGTGCCATTCACATCGAGAAGGCCACTCGCGGGGGTGCTACCGTTGCTGCCGATGAAATCCACCAGCGTGTTGATCCCGCTGACCTGAGTCCCGAAAACCCCCCGATTGTGGGGAGAGTCCGCCCCCTGGAAGGAGGCGGCGATGAGACGGAGCCGGTTCAGCGCAGAGCAGATCATCGGCATCCTGCGCGGCCCGGCCTGTCCGAGCCTGGCGCCGGGCTCGCCGCCGTCAAGGACGCTGCGCGCCGCTGCGCGGCGGCTCGCCGAAGCGGGCGGGCCGTCCTTGACCGCGGCTGCGCGCGAGGCCCATGGAGGTTCCGGCCGGGGCAGGAAAGCGGCCCTCGGCCGAACAGAAAAGCGGGACCAGGATGGTGCTCTACAACCCGGCGGACTCTACTTCTGAGTGGAGGGAATTTGGGGCTCAGGTCACACGGCCGTCCGCTGCGCCGCCCTCGATCCTGGCCATGATCATGCGAAGGCCGCACCCTCGGCGCCGGTGATCAGCCGTTTCCGGCCATTGAGAAGGTAATGGTCGCCGTCGCGGCGCGCCCTCGTGGAGAGCTGCGACGGGCCCGAGCCCGCGCCCGGCGCCGGCTCGGTCATGCAGAAGCAGGAACGCTCGGGTTGAGAGCGGACGACGGTGCGGCGCGCGAGCCGATCCCCGCCACACCGGCGCGGTCACGAATCGAGCATTTCCGGGCGGAACAGCCGGCGCCGGCTGATGACCTTGCCGGAGACCATGAATTGGCCGTCCCCGGTGTAGTGCAGCGTCTCCGGATGCCGCGGCGTTCTGGCGACGTGCGCCTTCAGCACCTCGAAGATGAAGAAATTGTAGGTGTCGACCAGCGCATCATCATGGAGCCGGCACTCGAAACTGGCGTGGCACTCCGCGATCAGCGGCGCCTCAACATGCGTCGCCGGCTCCGCCGTCAGGCCGAACGTTTCGAATTTATCGATCTCCGCTCCGCTCGTGTTGCCGACACCGACGACGATGTCGGTCAGCGCCGTGGTCGGCAGATTGATCACGCACGCGCGGCTCCGGCGGATCAGCCCGAAGCTGAAATTGCTGCTGGCGATGACGCAGCCGACGAGTGACGGCGTGAACTCCATCACCGTGTGCCAGCCCATCGTCATGACGTTGCGCCGCGCGCCCAGCGCGGAGGACACCAGCACGATCGGTCCCGGTTCCAGGTAGCACCGGACCTGGGACACGGGGAAATCCACCTTCGCGCGCTGCCTCGCCATTGGGGTCCTCACCTGCTCGGAGGGGCCGCCCGAACCGCACCGCACGCCGCCCGCCCGGGCCCTCACGTCCGATTCGGGCTTGCGCCGCGCGTGGAAAATGCCCCGTCCCAACCTTGCGCTTGCTGCGGCGGCAATGGAAGGCAGCCGGAGCGCCATGCCGACCAATCGCGGCTCCCTGCCGCCGGCACAGCGGCGCCGTGGCTTCCCTCCCGATTTCCCCCTGCTCTCGTGCTCCGACTTAATCGGACGCTTCAGGCAGACGGCCGAGCTTGGCGAGGATGTCGTCAGCACGTTTGGTCCAGACCAATGGCCTGTGGTTGCGGATTTGCTCGCGGATGTAACAGCGGATGGCGTGTTGGAGATCGGCGACGCAGGTGAACACGCCGCGCCGGATGCGTCGCCGGGTGATGACAGAGAAGAAGTTTCAGACGGCGTTGATCCAGGACGTGGAGGTTGGCGTGAAGCGGATCGTGACGCTCGGTGAGCGCGATCGCGCCGCCCACTCGGTCCGGGCCCTTGCAATAGACAAGGGTCACCTTGCCATCCGGCTTGGTCACCCCCACCCGGCTGTTGCCCTGAAGGCTCAACAGAAAATCGTGATCCTTACCGATCGGGGGCTATTCCTCCTCGTCTTTGTGAGCGTCCGCCGCCCGATCCGGTGGGCGGTCCATGGTTGCGATCTGATGCGGATAGACCGCCACCAGAGAGAACCCGGCGCGGCTCCTGGCGTCATCGCGCCGGACCACGTCCGCCCGCGCCAGGTCGCGTCGCTCCGCCGTCAGCGCGCCGGCGCGGCGTGCGGCCGGGATGAACGGGCAGGAGCCCGCGAGATCGATGTCGTGCCCGAAGGCCAGGGCGCAGTCGAACTCGCTGCGATCCTGGTGCCGAGCACCGCCGAGGCGAGCGAACTGGACGCCGTGATCGCCGCGCTGGAGCGCTCCGCCGCGGTGAAGAGCGCGACCTGGACGGTGGGGACGACGTCGTGAATGAAGCACGCGCCCCGCTGGCATCGGCAACGCCTGCGACGGGCCCGGCGCCGCGGCGAGCGGTGCGGCGGCAAATCCAGATATCGCCCGAGCACGGCTGAGTAATTTCCGAGGCTATCGCCGCCGACTCGCTGCTGGTTAAGTTGCAGGATGCCCAGTGAGGACGGCTCGGTGCGGCAGTCTGCTGTCCTTCGTCCGGAGGTCGCCCGTCCCACAACCATTGGCGCAGTTGGCCATAGCCTCACGATTTTTCTCTATCAGGTAAGGAACGCCATCAATGTCGCAGTCACCGAAGCATCCGGCGGGTGAGCCTCACCACCAAGCGGCCGCTCACCACCACGCCGCCGCGCATCATCACCATCAGGCCGCCCATCATCACGATCTCGGTCAGCACGAAGATGCCAAGCAGCATGCAACCGCGGCTCTCGCACATAGCGAATCCGCCCACAAACATACAACGACTGCCCACGGTCATTCCCACAAGTGACGACGGAACGAGGGGAGGGCGGTAGCCCTCTCCTCTGAAATTCGCCTTTTCCCGACCGGATGCAGATCATCCTCGATCGAGAGAGAAAAATGCGAGATCAGAACTTCAGTCCGGCGTCACGCCGTGCCGCACTCAAGACCGGGCTTGCCGTGATAGCCGCAGCAGGCGTTGCGGGTATCGCGGCCATTGCCAAGGCCGAGACCACCAAGGTGACCCCCGTCACCGTTGGCTACCAAACAAAGCCGAGCAACGGGCAGCAATGCAGCGGTTGCGTCCAGTTCGCCCCGCCGGATGCGTGCAAGCTTGTCTCTGGCACGATCAGCCCAGGTGGCTGGTGCAAGTTGTACGCCCCCAAGGGCGCCTGATCGACGCTTCGGCCGGACAACATGGCCGCCATTGCAAAGCCTCTGACGGGTCGCGCTCGACGAAGAAGCACGACGTATCCGTCATCAAGGAGTACCGGTCCCGATGCCGTCTCAGTCCGAACACGATATCGAACAGCTGAACAGATTGATCGAAGCCACGATCGACAATGCGAAGGGGTATCACGACGCCAAGGCGGCGGCCGCAAGTTCGCAGGTGTCCACGCTGTTCCGCGAGCGTGCCGCCAAGCGAAGGGAGGTCGTCCTGCGCCTGCAGACCGAGGTACGGCGCCTGGGTGGCAGGGCCGTGGAGGACGGCACCGTGATCGCCGCCGCGCAGCGCTGGTTCACTCATGTCAAGAACAGCATAGCCGGCAGCGATGCGGCGATCATCGCCAAGGTTCAGTCGGGCGAAGATCAGGTCGAGGGCGCCTACGCCGCCGCCCTTCAGGATGGACTGATTTCCGTCGACGTCCGAACGCTGATCACGAGCGCCTACGGAACGATCAAAGCGGACCATGACCAGGTGCGCGACATGAGGCAGGACCCGCAGGCCGAGGAGTTGGGCAAGAAGGCGATCGGCAGGACCGTCGGCGATGCTGTATGATGCGGGCAAGCAGCAATGCGTCGTCCAACCGCGATCCGCCCGCTGCCGGGTTCGATGAGGCCGGCCCATTCGGCGAAGCCGCCGAGGCCGTGCGCGATGTCGGCCGCAAGGCTGCAGCGGCGGTGACGGATATCGGCGAGGATGTCTACCAGAGCGGTGCCAGGGGCGGCGCCCTTGTCGCCCGCTATGTCGGCGCGCACCCGGTGGCATCGATCGCCATCGCCGCGTCTCTCGGTCTGTTCGCCGGCCTGCTGTTCTCGCGCCGTTGAGATGCGCCGGGAGGGGCACGATCCATCTCGCGATGCCGCGCGGATGCGCGCTAGCCGGTGATGCTGTTTTCGCGCCGACGGTCTCGCGCGCGGGCCACGCTCGGCACCGCGATCTACACCGGCTTTCTCGCCCGGGCCGCCCGCTCCGGCGTCACCGAGGTCGCGGCGTTCGGCTCCAATCCGGGCGCGTTGCGGATGCTGGTGCACGCGCCCGCGCGGCTGCCCGCCGGGCGGCCGCTGGTCGTTGTGCTGCACGGCTGCGGCCAGGACGCGGAAACGTTCGCCGCGGACGCTGGCTGGCTCGCGCTGGCGGCGCAGTTCCGGCTGGCGCTCCTTCTCCCGCAGCAGACCTACGAGAACAATCGCGGCCGCTGTTTCAACTGGTTCCGTCCGGATGATGTGCGGCGCGGCGGCGGCGAGGCGATGTCGATCCGTCAGATGCTGCGCCACGCGGTCGGCCGCTTCGGCTCCGATCCGCGGCGGATCTTCATCGTCGGCTTCTCGGCCGGCGCGGGCATGGCGGCGGCGTTGCTGGCGGCCTATCCGGCCGTGTTCGCGGCCGGCGCCGTGGTCGCTGGCACGCCCGTCGGCTGCGCCCGGACGCGGATGGGGGCGATGCTGCACATGCGCCAGGCCGGTTCGCAGCGGACGCGGATGGCGCTGGCCGAGGATGTGCGCGCGGCCTCGCGGTCGCGCTCGCGTCCGCGCCTGCATCCGCGAACGGTCTGGCCGCGCCTGTCCATCTGGCACGGCGAGCGCGACCGCACCGTCGACCCGGGCAACGCGGAGGCGCTGGCGGCGCAGTGGAGCGAACTGCACGGCCACGGCCCGGCGCCGAGCCGCGACGAAGTCTCGCCCGGCGTCCGGCACCGCAGCTGGGGCCGGCCCAACGGACCCTCCGCCGTTGAACTGTGGACGATCGCAGGCATCGGGCATGGATTTCCGGTCGATGCCCGCACGCAGGCGAGCGGCCGCGTGGGGCCGTGGGTGGTGGATGCGGGCCTGTCCGCCGCCCAGGCGATGGCGGCGTTCTGGGGGCTGGACCGTCCAGGGGCCTGAAGCTTTTCCGGGCGCGCCCCGCGTACCGCCGCCCCGCGCACCGGCGCGCAGGCCCGGGCGGGGCTACAGCATCGCCAGCGGGGTGCGCCGCCGGGGTGGGGGATGGGTGGCGTCGATCGTCGCCAGGTCTTCCGGGCTCAGGCGCAGATCGGCGGCGGCGGCGTTGGCCTGGACGTGGGCGATGCTGGCGGCTTTGGGGATGGCGATGATGCCGGGGCGGCGCAGGCACCAGGCGAGCGCGACCTGCGCCGGCGTCGCGCCGTGGCGCTTGCCGACCTCCGCCAGCGCCTTCGAGCGCAGCAGCGTGCCGGCCTGGCCGAGCGGCGTGTAGGCCATCACCGGCATGGCGCGCGCCGCGCACCAGGCCAGCAGGTCGAACTCGATGCCGCGCTGATCGGGGTTGTAGAGCACCTGGTCGGTGGCGCAGGCGCTGCCGCCGGGCAGGGCGGCGAGCTCGGCCATGTCGTCGGCGTCGAGGTTGGAGACGCCCCAGAAGCGGATCTTTCCGTCCTCGCGCAGCCGCGCCAGCCCGGCGACGGTCTCGGCCAGCGGCACCGCGCCGCGCCAGTGCAGCAGATAGAGATCGATGGTGCCGGTGCCGAGCCGCTTCAGGCTCGCCTCGCAGGCGGCGACGAGCCGCTTGCCGCCGGCATTGTGCGGATAGACCTTCGAGACCAGGAACACCTCGTCCCGCCGCCCGGCGATGGCGGCGCCGACGATGCGCTCCGCGCCGCCTTCGCCGTACATCTCGGCGGTGTCGATCAGGGTCAGGCCGAGATCGAGACCGGCGCGCAGGGCGGCGATCTCCGCCGCCCCGCGGTCGCCGCGCTCGCCCATGTGCCAGGTGCCCTGGCCGAGCGCCGGCAGCTCCGTGCCGTCCGGCAGGCGGGCGCGTTGGATCATCGGGGGAGGGGGATCATGCGGCGAGGGCCTCCGCGGCGCGCATCACGCGCAGGAAATTGCCGCCCCACAGCGCCGCGATGGCGCCGGCGTCGTAGCCGCGGGCGCAGAGCTCGGCGGTGACGTTGCCGCTTTCCGCCGCGTTGCGCCAGCCGCTGATGCCGCCGCCGCCATCGAAATCCGAGGAGATGCCGACATGCTCGAGGCCGATGCGCCGCACCGCGTAGTCGATATGGGTGACGAGATCGGCGACGGTGATGCTCGCCTCCGGCGCGCCGCGGCGCAGGAAGGCGGGCATGGCGGTGATCTGGATGACGCCGCCGGCATCGCGCAGCGCGTCCAGCTGCTCGTCGTCGAGATTGCGCGGATGGTCCGACAGCGCGCGGGCGCAGGAATGCGACGCGACCACCGGCGTCCGCGACCACGACGCGGCCTGCATCATCGTCGTCTTCGCGGTGTGGGAGACATCGACCATGATGCCGAGCCGGTTCATCTCGCGGACGGCCTGCCGGCCGAGCGGGCTCAGCCCGCCATGCAGCGCCTGCGGGTCGCCGAGCTCGGCGCGCGGGATGGCGGCGTCGGCGAGCGCGTTGTGGCCGTTATGGGTGAGGGTGACGTAGCGGACGCCGCGGCCGGCGAAAACGGCGATCCGCGACAGGTCCGGCCCGATGGCCTGCGCGTTTTCCACCACCGGGATCACGGCGATCGCCCCGGCACGGTGCGCCGCCTCGACGGCGTCCGCGCTCGTCGCCACGCGCGCGGCGGTGCCGCCGCCGCCCGCGCCCATGGCGTGGATCGCCTGCAGCATGGCCAGCGCGCGGTCGAAGGCGGCGGCGCTGGCGGCATCGGTGCGCGGACCCTGCGGCACATAGGCGACGAAGCAGCCGGCGGCGAGCCCGCCGCGGCGCATCTTCGGCAGATCGACGCAGCGCGAGGATTCGCTGAACGGGTCCGGCCCGTCCGGCCAGGGAATGTCGATATGGCTGTCGAGCGTCAGCGTGCGTGCGTGCAGCGCGGCGGAATCGGTCATCGGGCGGCTCCGTCGCGGCGCGGGACGATGTTGTTGGAGACCAGCACCAGCACCGGCGCGCCGGCCTGGTTGGCGGTGGTGATGCGCAGCTTCACCAGCCCGATTTCCGGGCGCGAGCGCGAGGGGCGCAGTTCGATGATCTCCGAGACCGCCCCGAGCACATCGCCCGGGCGGGCGGGATTGGGCCAGCGCAGCTCGTCCATCCCCGCCCCGATCACGCCGCCGGCGAAGGGCACGCTTTCCACCAGCAGGCGCATGGTGAGCGCGGTGGTGTGCCAGCCGCTGGCACACAGCCCGGCGAAGAAGCTCGCCGCCGCCGCCGCTTCGTCCAGATGGAAGGGCTGCGGATCGAACTCGGCGGCGAAATGCTTGATCGCCTCGGCGGTGAGGGTGTGGGTGCGCGAACGGAAGGTCTGGCCATGCGACAGGTCCTCGAAATAGAGCGGCGCCGTCATCCGGCACGGTCCTTCAGCTCGATCTCGAGGAAGGTGAAGCTCTCCGCCCCGCCATTGAGCACGTCGTGCTCCACGCCCGCCTTGCGGAAATAAGGACTTCCGGGAACCAGCGCCGTATCCGTGGTGCCGCCGGCGCCGATGGCGCGCAGCGTGCCGGTGGTGAGCGGGACGACGACATAGTCGTAGCCGTGCCGATGATGCCCGGTGGCATCGCCGGGCCCGAGCGTCCATTCGGTGACGCGCACTTCCTCGCGGTCGATCAGCAGCGTGTGTTTCGCCTCGGCCATCTTTGCCCCCCTTCTGGCTGGCGCGGCACTGTCGCGCCTTGGGGGGGTGGTGTCCAGGGTGAGGGGCAGCTCCCTTCGGTGATGCCTCATTGGCGGACGTTGGGGTGTGGCCGGGAGCGGTCGTCCGCCGCGGGACGAAACCCAGGACATATGCAAAAATCCAGGCTCCTGAAATCAGCTCGGTTTTCATTTGCGTACATGACCGCCGCGATAGATGGCCATAGGGCAGCGGTGTACTCCGCGCTTTTGTGCTATGGCGGGCAACCATGGATAAGCAGGACATCATCGCCCGGTTGCGGGAGAACGAGGCGGCGCTGAAAGCGCGCGGTGTCGTGCATGCGGCGCTGTTCGGCTCGCGCGCGCGGGGCGATGCCCGTCCCGACAGCGATACCGATATCATGATCGAGATCGACCCTGCAGCCCGGATCGGCGTGTACGAGTATGTCGGGTTGAAGGACTATATCGCCAGCCTGTTCGACGGGCCGGTTGACGTCGTGAGCCGCGACGGACTCAAGCCATATGTGAGACCGGCCGCTACGATCGATGCGATCTATGCCTTCTGACCGCGAAGCGACCAGCCGCTGGCTCAACGACATTCACCATCACATCGTCCTCGCCCAGAGATTCGTGGAGGGCATGACCTATGAAGCCTTGCGCGACGACCTGCGCACCACGTACGCGGTGACTCGCTGCCTTGAGATCATTTCCGAGGCGTCGCGCCGGTTGCCGGACGAGTTGAAGGCGCGGCATCCATCGGTCGCGTGGAAGAACATGGCCGGAGCGGGCAACGTGTATCGCCACGCCTACGAGGACGTGGCGGTGTCCTTCATATGGATTGTGCTTGAGGATCACCTGCCTCCGCTGCGCATTGTTGTGGAACAGGAGTTGGCGGGCCTGGGCAGCCCATGATCTACGGCCATGCCCGCGTCTCGACCGACGGCCAGAGCGTCGCCGCGCAGGGGGCGCAGCTCCGGGCCACGCAGGTCGGCCTTGCGGAAATAGGGTTTTCCGGGAACCAGCGCCGTATCCGTGGTGCCGCCGGCGCCGATGGCGCGCAGCAGCCCGGTGGTGACGGGCAGGACGACATAATCGAAGCCATGGCGGTGATGCCCGGTGGCGTCCCCCGGCCCGAGCGTCCATTCGGTGACGCGCACTTCCTCGCGGTCGATCAGCAGCGTGTGTTTCGCCTCGGCCATCTTCGCCCCCCTTCTGGCTGGCGCGGCACTGTCGCGCCTTCGCGGGGGTGGTGTCCAGGGCGGGGCTTGGTTTGGCGTTCTGGTTCGGGGGATGGTGCGCGCCGAGATTAGCAATGGGCTTTATGAGACCGAGGCGATCTGGCAGGGTAGAGTTTGGCGGCCTTTTGAGACGGTGTCGTTCGCCAGCCTCGGATGGATCGATTAGTTCAATCGTCGCTGCCGCTGGAACTTGTTGACAATATCTCGTTCACCGAGACAGGGGATGAACGATTGGCACAGCTTAGCGGCGTGAAAAGCAGCGCGTGGCGCGATGGGTCCGGGCTCCGGAAAATCCGGCGCGGCTGTTGCCCTCCATATGGTGGTGCTCGCAACTTGCGTAGGCAATCCAGATAGTCAGGGAATAATTAAATGGCGGAAGAAACGTTAGGAACTGGCGCCCTACTACCGGTGCTGTCACGTGCGACCCACCAAGATCTGGACGACATCGTGACCGCGCTCAACAAGGGTTGGGACGTGTTCATCACCTGGGATGAGCGCTACAAGGCGATCCGCCACGATCTGACCCAGAATCCCGGATTGGTGGCCGAGTATATCCTCAGGGCCGGTGCCCACCGCATTGCGGACC
>JAKBCO010000242.1 GCA_021807785.1 Pseudomonadota bacterium | reverse complement strand
GCTGCCGGTGCGCTTCGCCCTCGACCGCGCCGGCCTCGTGGGCGCGGACGGCGCCACCCATGCCGGCAGCTTCGATGTCACCTATCTGTCCTGCCTGCCCGGGATGGTGGTGATGGCCCCGGCCGACGAGGCCGAGCTGGTCCACGCCGTCGCCACCGCCGCCGCGATCGGCGACCGCCCCTCGGCCTTCCGCTACCCGCGCGGCGAGGGCATCGGCGCCACCCTGCCCGCGCGCGGCGTCCCCTGGGCGCTGGGCACCGGGCGGCTTCTGCGTGAAGGCAACAGCATCGCCCTGATCTCGCTCGGCACGCGGCTGGCCGACACCCTGCGGGCGGCCGACGAGCTGGCCGCGCGCGGCCTGCCCACCACGGTGGTGGACGCCCGCTTCGCCAAGCCGCTGGATACCGCGCTGATCGAGCAGGTGGCCCGCCACCACGAGGTGGTGCTGACGATCGAGGAAGCGGCGATCGGCGGGTTCTCGGCCGCGGTCATGCAGCATCTCGCCTGGAAAGGGCTGCTGGATCACGGGCTCAAGCTGCGGCCGATGACCTTGCCCGACCGGTTCATCGACCACGACAGCCAGGCGAAGCAGCTGGCCGCGGCCGGGCTCTCGGTGAAGGACATCGTGGCGACCGCGCTCGCCGCCCTCGGGGTGCCGGACCGCGCGAGCCTCGCGACCCCGGCGGAATAGGGTGCGGCGCCCCGCCTTTCCGCTGGCGGCCCTGCTGCTGCTGGGCGGCTGTGCGCTGATCGACCAGACCACCTTCGCCCCCGCCCCGCCGCCGCGCGCCAGCGCGCCCGCGTCCACCCCGGCGCCGCATCCGGTGGTGGTCGATCGCCGCATCCCGCTGCTGGTGATCGGCCCGGCCACGCGCCGCTCCGACTACCCGGCGCTGCTGCGCGACGCGGCACGCGCGGTGGAGCGGCGCGACCCGGCGGCGCGCTTCGACGTAACCGCGGTGGCCGGCCCCGGCCAGATCGGCGCCGCCACCGGCGAGGCCGCCGCGGTGATGCGCGCCCTGGCCGAGGACGGCGTGCCGCGCACGCGGATGCTGCTGCGCGCGGCGGTCCTGCCCGGGCAGGCGGGTCACGAGGTGCGGGTCTATCTCCGCTGACGCGCGCTATTCGGGCTGGCCGCGCTTGTGCATCGCGAGTGCCATCAGCCGCCGGTCGCGCCAGGCGGTCCGCTCGCCCAGCCGGTCGGCCGGCAGCACCGCCCGCCGTGCCGCCTCCAGCCGCGCCACCAATGCGGCCGACCAGTCGAGCGGCGTCATCTCCCGCTGCATCCGGCTGTAGAGGCCGCCGAAGCGGGCGCAGTATTCCGCCAGCCCGCCGGGGGCGTTGAGGTCGATCGTTTCGAGCGGCCCCATGAACGACCAGCGCAGCCCGAGGCCGTGCTTGATGGTGGCGTCCAGGTCCTCGGGCGAGATCGCGTCCTGTTCCAGCAGCCGGAACGCCTCGGCCAGCAGCGCGCCTTGCAGGCGGTTGAGCACGAAGCCCTCGCGCTCCTGCGTCACCGTCACCGGCACCTGCCCGGCGCTTTCCATCAGCGCGCGCGTTGCGGCCACCGTCCCGGGCGCGGTCCAGGGGGCGGGGCAGAGCTCGACCAGCGGCACCAGGTAGGGCGGATTGACCGGGTGCGCGACCAGGCAGCGGGCGCGGCCGGGCAGGGCTTCGGTGAAGGCGGAGGTGGGGATGCCGCTGGTGGAGCTGGCGAGGACCGCCGCCGGCGGGGCGAGGCGGTCGAGCGCGGCGAACAGCGCCTGCTTGTCCTCCAGGCGCTCGGGGCCGTTTTCCTGCACATGGGTGGCCTCGGCCACCGCCTCGGCGAGGCTCGCCGCCGGGTGCAGCCGGGCGAGCACGGCCGCCGGCGGATCGGCGAGCAGCCCCGCTTCGGCGAGTTCCGGCAGGCGGGCGGCGATGAAGTCGCGCGCGGCGGGAATGGCGGCGGGGACCGGGTCCCAGAGCGTGACCGGGATGCCGGCGCGGGCGAAGACGATCGACCAGGCGCGGCCGATCAGGCCGGCGCCGATGACGGCGATGCGGGTCATCTGGGGGCTCCGGGGGGAGGCATGGACGGGAGGGTGCCGGAGCGGGGGAGGGGCGTCGAGGGGGGTTGCGGAAGGCGGGCGGGTGCCTATATCACGGATCAGTCAGATAAACTGACAAATGCGCGGATCAAGGGACAACAAATGAGTCAATTGTCAGCCCGCCGCCTGCTGGTGCCGCGCGACCCAGCCGGCGGCGGGGAAGCGGGATGGAGCGGCCAGGTACTCATGGATCCATTCGGCCCTTGAGGAGGTCCACGAACCGCCTGGCCCAAGGAGAGGCGGCGGACACTTTGGTCGGATCGATACAAGCCAGCAGGTTGAAGGAATGCCGGCCCTTGTCGTACTCGCCCTTGGTTCGAGACCCTCGGGAGGATTGTTTCAGCGAGTCATAGATGTCCTGCTTTTGAACCGCCTCGATCTTTCCCGATTTCGGCAATTTGTTCTTGTCGAATCCTGCTCCGAAGAACCGCTCCAGGGTTTCCGGATCGGCGATGATCCAGCTTTCCATGCATGGCACCATGAGGTGACAATCGCACTCGTCGCCGCGGTCGGGCTTGTCCCAGTTATCGCCCGGGCGTTGCTTCAGGTGCTGCCATGGCCGCCAGTCTTTCGCGGCACCCTGCGCGTTGCCCGACGCGACGGGTTCCTCGCTATCGACAAGCAGCATCGCCGCCTGACCGCTGTTGACCGCCGTGCAAAAGGACTCGAAGGCATCCCGCCGACTGCCGCAGGCTACAATCCGTGGCCTGCTGTCGATCCCTGCCTTGGTGATGAAGCTACGAAATCCCTCGCGACACGCTGTTTTGAGAGCGCTCGAATCACCCCCTCCTTCCACATAGAGTTTCAGCCCTACCACCTCGTGCCCCCGATCTCCCCGCGCGTCCAAAGCTGGCCCAGCCGGTATTTCTCCAGCCAGGGCTTGAGCTCATCGGCGCTCAGCCGGGTCAGCGCGGTACCCGCCTCCGTCTTCTCCGCAACCAGCACGCATTCCGGGTGCTCCGAGAAGGCGTCAACCAGCATCTCCGAATGCGTGGTCACGATGATCTGCGTGCGCTGCGAGGCTTCCCTCAGAAGCGCGGCCAGCTGCGGCAGAACATCCGGGTGCAGCCCCAGTTCGGGTTCCTCGATGCAGACCAGCGGCGGCGGTTTCGGATGACAGAGAATGGCGAGCAGGCAGAGATAGCGCAACGTCCCGTCCGACAGCCGGGTTGCCGGAACGGTGATCCGGCCTTCCTGGAAGAACACCTGCACGGTGCCGCCTTCGATCTGCACGTCGAAATCGTCGATCCCGTCGTAGAGACCGCGCAACGCTTCGAGCAGCCGCTGCTTCGTCTCCGGGTCGCGGCGCAGCCGGTTGAGCACCAGGCCCAGATTGCTCGCGTCGGGCTCGAGCAGATCGGTCGGCAGATCGGCCTTCTGGGGCAGGCGGGGCGGCGTATAGCGGCCGAAGCTCCAGTCCCGGTAGAGGCGAATCTTCCCGAATTCGCTGCCCAGATAGGTGAGTTCCGGGTACTGATCGGGGTCTTTCCGCTGCGACAGGATCGATGCCGTCGGATCGATATCCTCGTGCTGAAGTCGGCGCTGATGGCCCTTGACGTTCAGAATCCCATGGCCGCTGACGAAGCGGTAGAAGAAATAGGGATCCGTATGCCCGGCATCCGGAAGCTCGTACTCGATGCGCTCATCGACGATCTCGAACCGCTGCGCCGCCTCGGTGAAGCGCAGAACATAGCGAAGGTCGGTCGCACCCTTGGGATTGCCCTTGGGGTTGTGGAATACCGCATCGATGGTCGCCACCTTCGTCCCGGTCCCGCGCTTCCACAACCAGTCATGCACCCCGCCGCCATCGCGAATCGGGGTCAGAAAATCCCGCGGCGCCGCCCGGATCAGCTCGATCGCCTCGATGAGGTTGGACTTCCCCGAACCGTTGGGGCCGATCACCACATTGAGCGGCAGGAAATCGACCGTCCGAGGCGACGGGCCAAAGCTGAGGAAATTGGCAAGGCTGAGCGACTTGAGCAGCAATTGACCCTCCGCGAAGGCTCGTGGATCATAACGCCCCGGACGGCGCGCGGAAAGTCCGCGCGCGCCGCCCGCCCGCCCCTCCGGAGCCCCCCATGCCCCCCGACCCGATCGCCCAGATCCACCGCCAGATCATGTGGAACCGCCTCATCGCGGTGGTCGAGGAGCAAGCCCAGACCATGATCCGCACCGCCTTCTCCACCACCGTCCGCGAAGCCGGCGACCTCTCCGCCGGCATCTTCGACACCAAGGGCCGGATGATGGCCCAGGCGGTCACCGGCACCCCCGGCCACGTCAACTCCATGGCCGAAAGCGTCGGCCATTTCCTGCGCAAATTCCCCCTCGACACCCTCCGCCCCGGCGATCACCTCATCACCAACGACCCCTGGCTCGGCACCGGCCATCTGCACGATCTCACCGTGGTCACCCCCGCCTTCCATGCCGGAAGCCCGATCGGCCTCTTTGCCAACACCGCCCATGTGATCGATATCGGCGGCCTCGGCATGGGCCCCGAAGGCCGCTCGGTCTTCGAGGAAGGCCTCTACATCCCCATCGTCAAATGCTTCGACCAGGGGCGCCCCAACGAGACCTTCTTCGACTTCATCCGCGCCGGCTCCCGCCTGCCGGTGGAGCTCGAGGGCGACATCTACTCGCTGTGCGCCTGCAACGACGCCGGCGCCCGCCGCCTCGCCGCCATGC
>JAKBCO010000241.1 GCA_021807785.1 Pseudomonadota bacterium | reverse complement strand
AGCGACCATCAAGCCCGAGGGCGGGCATGAGGGGCCATGGCAGTTGCCGACCCGGGGGCGGCCGCTGACGATGGGGGAAGATCGGCTCTGCGATGGAACGGTGATAGAATAAGCATATTCACCGACATCATTCGTGAATTGAATAATATTAGGGCAAGTGGTCACTGAACGTCCACGAATACGACCCGATCACTCTCCGCATTGACGGATTTCCATGCGATCCCGGACGACGGCCTCTGGCATCGATCTTGCTGCGATGCACCATGCCGGCGCCCCCCCCAAGCCGGCGGGCCGGCGTCAATGGCGGCGCCTGGCCCTCGCGGACCCCGGGAGCCCCCGCCGGTCCTGACCTCCCCCGCGGACCAAGGATGGTCCGCCCGCGGGTCGCGCGCCCGCCCGGTGCCCCGGCACCGGAAAGGAGATACGCCATGTCGAAGCCCTTCCTCAAATCCGGCCACCTGCCGACCCTGATCGCCGCCTTTCTGTATTTCGACCTCAGCTTCATGGCCTGGGTGCTGCTCGGCCCGCTCGGAGTCGCCATCGGCCACGCGCTGCACCTCTCCGCGGCCGCCAAGGGCTTCATGGTGGCCGTGCCGGTACTGGCGGGCGCCGCGCTCAGAATCGTCCTCGGCCTGCTGGTCGATCGCTTCCGCGCCCGCCGCGTCGCCATCGGCGCGCAGCTGCTGGTGATCGCCGGAATGCTCGCCGCCTGGGCGGTGCCCCCCACCACCCTCGATGGGCTGTTCCTGCTCGGCGTGGTGCTGGGCCTCGCCGGCGCCTCCTTCGCGGTCGCGTTGCCGCTGGCCTCGTCTTGGTACGGGCCGGAGCACCAGGGCACCGCGCTCGGGATCGCCGGCGCGGGCAATTCGGGTACCGTGCTCGCCGCCCTGTTCGCCCCCGGCCTCGCGGTCGCGTTCGGCTGGACCAACGTGATCGGGCTGGCGACGATCCCGCTGGCGTTGGTCCTGCTCGCCTTCCTCGCGCTGGCCAAGGACAGTCCGCGCGCGCCGGCGCCGAAGCCGCTCGCGGCCTATGGGCGGCTGCTGCGCCAGCCCGACGCCTGGTGGTTCATGTTCTTCTACAGCGTGACCTTCGGCGGCTTCGTCGGCCTGACCGCCTCGCTCACCATCTATTTTCACGCGCAATACGCGCTGACGCCGGTGGTGGCCGGCTATTGCACGGCGGCGGTGGTGTTCGCCGGCTCGCTGATCCGCCCGGTGGGCGGCGCGGTGGCCGACCGGGTGGGCGGGGTGCGCGCGCTCACCGCGCTTTATGCCGTCGCCGCCCTGGCCTTCACCGCGATCGGCACCGGCCTGCCCTCGATCTGGGTCGCGCTGCCGGTGTTCGTGGTCGGCATGTTGGCGCTGGGCATGGGCAACGGCTCGGTGTTCCAGCTGGTACCGCAACGATTCCGCGAGGAGATCGGGGTGATGACCGGCCTGGTTGGCGCCGCCGGTGGGCTGGGCGGGTTCTTCCTCGCCTCCGGCCTCGGCCTCGCGAAGCAGTACACCGGCAGCTACGGCGCGGGCTTCCTGATCTTCGCCGGGCTCGCCGCGGCGGCGCTGGTCTGCGTCGCCGGGGTACGCCGCCGCTGGCGGGGCAACTGGGCCGCGCGCTACGGCGCGGCGCGGGTCTAGGGGAACCCGGCCGATGACCATGATCGCCCCCCGCCGCCGCCGCCTGGTCGTGATCGGCAACGGCATGGCCGGCATCCGCGCGGTCGAGGACATCCTCGCCCGCGCCCCGGCCGCCTTCGCCATCACCGTGTTCGGCGCCGAGCCGCACGGCAACTACAACCGCATCCTGCTCTCCCCGGTGCTGGCGGGGGAAAAGAGCTTCGCCGACATCGTCACCCATGACCGCGGGTGGTACGAAACCAACGGGATCGAGCTGATCGCCGGCGAACCCGCGGTCGCCATCGACCGCGCCGGGCATACCGTCACCGGCGCCCACGGCACCATGCGCCCCTATGACGTGCTGCTGCTGGCGACCGGGTCCGACCCGGTGCGCCTGAAGCTGCCGGGCGCCGACCTGCCCGGTGTCGTCACCTTCCGCGACATCGCCGATGTGGAAACCATGCTGGCGGCGAGCGAGACCGCCGGGCGCGCGGTGGTGATCGGCGGCGGGCTGCTCGGCCTCGAAGCCGCGCATGGGCTGAGCAAACGCGGCATGGCGGTCACCGTCCTGCATCTGCTGCCGGGGCTGATGGAGCGCCAGCTCGACCCTGTCTCCGCCGGCCTGCTGGCCGATGATCTGCGCCGGCGCGGGCTGGAGGTGCTGACCGAGGCCTCGACAAGCGCGATCGAGGGCGCGGCGCGCGTGGAGCGCGTGGTGCTGGCGGACGGCCGCGTCCTTGCCGCCGATCTGGTCGTGATGGCGGTCGGCATTCGCGCCAATTGCGCGCTCGCCCGCGAGGCGGGCCTCGCCTGCGGGCGCGGCGTGCGCGTCGATGACGCGATGCGGACCTCCGATCCGGCGATTTTCGCGCTCGGCGAATGCATCGAGCATCGCGGCCAGACCTTCGGCCTGGTGGCGCCGATCTGGGAGATGGCGAAGGTCGCGGCCGATCATATCGCCGAGGTGGCCGATTCCGCCTTCGCGCCTTCGGTCAGCGGGACTCGGCTGAAGGTCACCGGGATCGACATGTTCTCGGCCGGCGATTTCCTGGGCGATGCGGGGACCGAGGAGATCGCCTTCCGCGACGCCGCCCGCGGCATCCACAAGCGCTTCGTGCTGCGCGAAAATCGCCTGATCGGCGCGGTGCTGTACGGCGAGGCGCGCGACGGCGCGTGGTACACCGACCTGATCCGCGATCGCACCGATATCGCCGCCTTGCGCGACCTGCTGGCGTTCGGACCGGCGGTGGCCGGCGCGCCGGCCGCGGCGGGGATCGAGGCACTGCCCGACGACGCCGAGATCTGCGGCTGCAACGGCGTGTCCAAGGCGCGCATCCTGGCCGCGATCGCCGAGCATGGGCTGACCACGCTCGAACAGGTGCGCGCGCGCACCAAGGCCTCCGCCTCCTGCGGCGGCTGCGCCGGCCAGGTGGAGGCATTGCTGGCGTTGGCCGGCGCCGCGCCCGCAGCGCCAAGGATGAAACCGCTCTGCGCCTGCACGAGCCTCGGCCATGACGCGGTGCGCGCGGCCATCGTGTCCCGCCGGCTCAAGAGCATTCCCGCGACGATGCGCGCGCTCGAATGGAGCACGCCGGATGGCTGCGCCGCGTGCCGCCCGGCGCTGAACTACTACCTGCTCTGCGCCTGGCCGGGCGAGTATCGCGACGATGCGCCCTCGCGCTTCGTCAATGAGCGGATGCACGCCAATATCCAGAAGGACGGCACCTATTCGGTCATCCCCCGCATGTGGGGCGGGGTGACCAATGCCGCCGAACTGCGCGCGATCGCCGACGTGGTGGATCGGTATGCGATCCCCTCGGTGAAGGTAACCGGCGGGCAGCGCATCGATCTGCTCGGCGTGACCGCCGAACAATTGCCGCATGTCTGGCGCGATCTGGGCGCGGCGGGAATGGTCTCCGGCCACGCCTACGGCAAGGCGCTGCGCACGGTGAAGACCTGCGTCGGTTCCGAATGGTGCCGGTTCGGCACGCAGGATTCCACCGCCATGGGGATTGCGCTGGAACGCATGACCTGGGGCAGTTGGACGCCGCACAAGGTGAAACTCGCCGTCTCCGGCTGTCCGCGCAACTGCGCCGAGGCGACGATCAAGGATTTCGGCGCGGTGGCGACCGAGGCGGGCTGGGACCTGCATGTCGGCGGCAATGGCGGCATCAGGCTGCGCGGCACCGATCTGCTGGCCAAGGTGAAGACGGAAGACGATGTGAAGGAATACTGCGCCGCCTTCATGCAACTCTACCGCGAGGAGGCGCGCTACCTGGAACGCACCGCGCCCTGGATCGAACGGGTCGGGATCGATTACGTCCGCGCCCGTATCGCGGAGGACGCATCGGGCCGGACGGCGCTCGCCGCGCGGTTCGCTGCAAGCCAGCGCCACGCGCAGATCGATCCCTGGGCGGAACGGGCTGCCGGGGCCGAGGCGCACGAGTTCCGCGAACTGGCGGTGCTGGCATGAGCACGATGAAAAACGGGCCGACCCCTTCGCTCGTCCGCGAGGGGGCTGCGGAGCTCTCCGGTTGGACCGATATCGGCCCGCTCGACGCGATCCCACCGCTGCGCGCCCGCACCGTCCACCTGCGCGGGGTCGCGATCGCCGTCTTCCGCACCGCCGACGACCAGGTCTTCGCCCTGCACGATCGCTGCCCGCACAAGGGGGGCCCGCTCTCGCAAGGGATCGTGCACGGCACCTCCGTCACCTGCCCGCTGCACAACTGGGTGATCGCGCTCACCGACGGCGCCGCCCGCGCGCCCGACGAGGGCTGCGCGCGCACCGTGCCCGTCCGGCTCGAAGCCGGGCGCATCCTGCTGGACACCGCATCATGAAAAGCGAGATCGCCACCACCTGCCCCTATTGTGGCGTCGGCTGCGGCGTTCTGGCGCGCGCGGACGGCTCGATCGCCGGCGATCCGGCCCATCCCGCCAATCGCGGCCGGCTCTGCTCCAAGGGTGCTGCGCTCGGCAAGACGCTGGATGATTCCGACCGGCTCCGCACGCCGCGCATCGGCGGCAAATCGGCAAGCTGGGAAGCGGCGCTCGATCTGATCGCCGAGACATTCGCAGCAACGATCGCCGCGCGGGGACCCGAGGCGATCGGCTTCTACCTCTCCGGCCAGTTGCTCACCGAGGATTATTACGTCGCCAACAAGCTGATGAAGGGCTTCATCGGCGCGG
>JAKBCO010000025.1 GCA_021807785.1 Pseudomonadota bacterium | reverse complement strand
CTGCCACCGGCCGAGATCATCGTGGTCGATGACGGCAGCACCGATGCCACCCCGGCGCTGCTGGCCGCCATGGCGGATGTGCGGGTGATACGGGTGGCCAACGGGGGCGATCTGGTGGCGCGCAATATCGGCCTCGCCGCCGCCACCGCGCCCTATGTCGCGTTCTGCGACAGCGACGATCTATGGCGGCCGGAGTTCCTCGCCGCGATGGCGGGGCTGTTCGAGGCGGTTCCCGGGCTGCCCGCGGCCTATGGCGATTTCGTGCTGGTGCAGGACCGGCGCTGGACCACCGAGGGCAAATTCGCCGCCGCTCCGCCCGGGTTCTGGGACGGGCTGCGCCGCCTCGGCCCCGATCGCGCGGTGTTCGACCAGCCGATCGTCGCGCGGCTGATCGCATTCCAGCCGCTGTTCGTCTCCTGCCTGCTGGCCCGCGCCGATTGGCTGCGCGGGATCGGCGGCTGGGATGCCTCGGTCGGGCGGCGGCTGGCCGGGGATTTCGCCACCGCGCTGCGGCTGGCCCAGCACGCGCCGCTGGGCTTCCTGCTCGCGCCGCTGGTGGGCATCCGCAAGCACGCGGCCAATATCTCCGGCAACGATGTCGCCACCGCGTTGGGGGAGGCGGAGGTGCTGGAGCATGTCCTCGCCACCCGCCCCGAGCTCGCGCCCCTGGCCGCGACGATCGGCGCCTCCATCCGCCGCCGCCGCGAGGCCGCCTTGGCCGGGGCCTTCGTGGAGCGGGATTTCGCCGCCGTGACCCGCATCGCCGGCTTGCTCGGGCCGGGGCCGCGGCGCCTGTCCGGCCGCGCCAAGCAACTCGTCGCCACCCTCCCGCCGGCGCCACGGGCGGCACTGGTCCGGCTGCTGCTCGCCATCGGCACCGCGCGCACCCGAGTGCATTTTTCTCTTTCTTCCGGGACATGAATCCTATATTGCCCCGGGCATGAAACACGAAGACATCTGGCGCGCGCTCGACACGCTCGCCGCCGAGCGCGGCCTGTCAGCCTCCGGCCTGGCCCGGCTCGCGGGGTTGGATTCGACCAGCTTCAACCCTTCCAAGCGGGTGATGCCGGATGGCCATCTGCGCTGGCCCGGCACCGGCAGCCTGGCCAAGGTGCTGGCCGCGACCGGCGTCAGTCTCGAGGATTTCACCGCCCTGGTGAACGGTGCCCGCACCTTGAACTCCTCGGCGCGCCCGCCGCAGCAGCGGCGCATTCCGGTGATCGGCCTCGCCCAGGCCGGGGGGGCGGGATATTTCGACGATGGCGGCTATCCGGTCGGCGGCGGCTGGGACGAGGTGAACATGCCCGACATCACCGACCCCAACGCCTATGCGCTGGAAATCAGCGGCGACTCGATGGAACCCGTCTATCGCGACGGCGATCAGGTGGTGGTCTCCCCGGCCGCGCCGATCCGCCGCGGCGACCGGGTGGTGCTGCGCACCGCCGCCGGGGAGGTGATGGCCAAGGAGCTCACCCGCCGCTCCGCCCGCCGGATCGAGCTGCATAGCCTCAACCCGGCCTTCCCCGACTATTCGTTCGAACTGCCGGAGGTGAGCTGGATGCATCGTATCGTCTGGGCCAGCCAATAGAAGCGGTGCGGGAGCTCCTGTTCGTCAGCCATCGGTTCCCCTATCCGCTCAACAAGGGGGAAAAGATTCGCGCCTACCATCTGCTGCGCCATCTGGCGCCGGGCTGGCGCATCCGGCTCGGCTGTCTGGTGGAGGACCCGGACGATCTCGCCCATCTGCCGGTGTTGCGCGAGATCTGCGCCGAGGTGGCGGCGTTCCGCATCGACAAGCGGGTGCAGAAGCTCAAGGCGCTGGCGCGGGCCCGTCCGGGCCGGCCGCTGATGCTGGACTACTACCGCGATCCCGGCCTCGGGCGCTGGGTCGCCGAGCGGCTGCCGGCCGCGGATGTGGCCTATATCTTCTCCGCCGCCATGGCGCCCTATGTGCTGGACCGGCCGGCTTCCCGCGCGCTCCGGCTGCTCGACATGCAGGACATCGATTCGGAGAAGTGGACGCGATACGCCGCCGATGCCGCCTGGCCGATGCGCGCGGTCTGGGCGCGGGAGGGGCGCACCCTGCTTGCCTATGAACGCCGCGCCGCCGCCGCCTGCGCCGCCACCTTCTTCGTCACCAAGGCCGAGGCAAGCCGCTTCGCCGAACTCGCCCCCGAGGTCGCCGACCGGCTCGACTACGTGGAATGCGGGGTCGATCTCGGGTTCTTCTCGCCCGGCCATGTCTTCGCCTCGCCCTATCCGGGGCCGGCGCGGCGCGCGGTCTTCACCGGCAACATGGACTACTGGCCGAACGCCGATGCGGTGGCGTGGTTCGCGACCGAGATCCTGCCGCGGATCGCGCCCCGCCCCGAATTCTGGATCGTCGGCGCCAATCCCGGCCCGGAGACGCGGCGGCTGGCCGAGTTGCCCGGAGTTCACGTCACCGGGCGGGTGGCGGATGTGCGGCCCTATCTCGCCCATGCCGATGTCTCGGTCAGTCCGCTGCGAATCGCCCGCGGCATCCAGAACAAGGTGCTGGAGGCGATGGCGGCCGGGCGGCCGGTGGTGGCCTCGCCGGGCGCGTTCCAGGGCATCCGGGCGCGGCCGGGGCAGGATCTGCTGGTGGCCGACGGGGCGGCGGCGATGGCCGAGGCGGTGGGGGCGGTGCTGAGCGGTGCTCATCCCGGCCTCGGCGCCGCGGGGCGGGCGGCGGTGGAGGCCGGTTACGCCTGGCCGGCGGTGCTGGGGCGGCTGGATGCGGCTTTGGCGCGGCTGTAGCGGCTCACCAGGTCGTCCGCCCGCCCGACAGATCGAACACCGCCCCGGTCGAGAACGAGCAGCCCGGCCCGCACAGGAACGCCACCGTCTCGGCCACTTCCGCGGGTTCCAGGAACCGCCCCAGCGGGATGCGCGCCAGCAGATCCGCCCGCCGCTCGGCCGAAATCTCCCGTTCCATCGCCGTCCGCACCACCGTGGGCGTGACCGCGTTGACCAGGATGCCCTCCGCCGCCAGCTCCTTCGCCAGCACCTTCACCAGCGCGATCATCCCCGCCTTCGCCGCCGCGTAGGGTCCGGACAGGGCGGTTCCTTCCTTCGCCTGCACCGAGGAGATCATCACGATCCGCCCGCCGCGGCCCAAAAGATGCGGCACGACCGCCCGGCAGGTGAGGAATGCCGAGACCAGGTTGGTCTCGATCACGCGCCGGATTTCCGCGACCGGCGCCTCCCACACCGGCGCCACCGGTCCCAGGATGCCGGCGCCCACCACCAGCGCGCCGATGCGTCCGCAGCGGGCCATCGTCGTTGCCGCCGCCGCCGCCAGCGCGTCCGCGTCGGTCACGTCCACCGCCAGAGCCAATTGCGCGGCCGGGGCATGATCGGACAGATCCCACGACACCGGCGCGAATCCGTCCGCGGCCAGCCGCGCCAGCACCGCCTGGCCGATCCCGCCCGCGCCGCCCGTCACCACCGCCGCGCCCGGGTTCATCCTTTCACGCCTCCGGCCATCAATCCGCTTACGAACCAGCGCTGCACCAGCGCATAGACCGCCATCGGCACCACCGCGATCAGGGTCAGGATCGCGAACAGCTTGCCCGGGTCGGTCATGTACGGCCCCTGGTAATACAGCGGCGCCAGCGGCAGGGTCTTGGTCGCGTTATGGGTCATGATGACCAGCGCCAGGAAGAACTCGTTCCAGGAGAACAGGAACTCCCAGATCGCCACCACGATCAGCGCCGGGCGGATCAGCGGCACGACGATGCGCCACAGCACCGTCAGACTGGCGGCGCCGTCCAGGGTGGCGGCTTCCTCCAGCTCGTCCGGCACCGCCGTCATCGCTTCCTTGATGATGACGGTGGCGAAGGGGATGCCCAGCGCCGCGTTCGGTCCGATCAGCCCGATCCAGCTGTTGGTCAGCGACAGCGTCCGCAGCAGCACCGTGATCGGGATCAGCAGGGACGCCAGCGGCAGCAGCAGCGCCGACAGCACCAGCAGCAGGATCGCGCGGCTGAAGCGGATTTTCAGCCGCGCGATTGCGAAGGACAGGGTGGTGGCGCAGAACAGGGTCACCGCGACGCTGCCGGCGGCCACCCCCACGCTGTTGAAGAAGAACCGCGCCAGATGGCCCGAGTGCAGCACGACAACATAATTGGCGATGGTCGGATGCGCCGCGATCAGCACCGGCGCGAAGCTGTCATTGGCGGTCCGGAACGAGATATCGATCATGTAGATCGTCGGAATCAGGCTGACCGCCGTGGCCGCGATCAGAATCGCCAGCGCCAACCGTTGCAGCCCAGGCTCAGCCACGGCCGGCTCCCTTGCCGGACAGGGAGAACCCGCCGCCCGCCAGCCGGTATTCGATCGCCACCAGCGCCAGCGCCAGCAGGAACAGCACCACCGCGATCGCCGAGGCGTAATGCATCTGCCCCTCCACGAACCCGGTCTGGAAGATATAGGTGGCCAGGGTCTGCGAGGAATCCGCCGGCCCGCCTTCGGTCATCAGGTAGATCAGCGGGAATTGCTGCAACGCCTGGATGGTGCCCAGCACCACCAGCGAGATCGTGGTGCCGCCGCAAAGCGGCCAGAGGATATGGCGCACCCGGCGCCAGCCCCGCGCCCCGTCGATCGCCGCCGCGTCGAGCAGCTCGCGATCGATCGCGGCCAGGCCGACGCAATACATCAGCACGAAGAACCCGGACCATTGCCAGACATTCACCGCGATGATCGCCAGGCTGGCGGTGGCCGGCGCCCCGAGCAGCGACGGGAACATATCCGCCAGCCCCACCGCGCGGAACGCGCCATACAGCAGCCCATAATCCGAGGCGTAGAAGGTGTTGAACACCAGCGCGATCACCGACGGCGTGATGACCATCGGCAGGAACAACAGGGTGCGGAACACCGCCCGCCCGCGCGGCAAATAGAGCTCGATCAGCAGCGCCAGCGCGAAGCCGATCGCGATTTCGCACGCCAGCGAGACCGCAACCCAGAGCAGCGAGTTCCGGATCGCGGTCGCGAACACCGGGTCCGCGAGCGCGACGGCGTAGTTGGCGAACCCCACCCGTCCATGTGGCTCGACCATGCTGGAGAACAGGTTCGCCGCGATCGGCTCGGCGATGAACACCCCGAACAGGACGGCGGCGGGAAGCACGTAGAGTGCCGCCTCCAGCCGCCTCGCGCCCAGCACCGCGCCGCGCCGGGGGCGCACGGTGCGGCGGGGCGGGGCCCCCGCCTGCACCGCGGCCGACACGCTACTTCGCCTGCGCCTGGGCGACTGCCTGCACCGCCGCCATTGCCGCCGCCGGGGTCTTGGTGCCGGCGCCGATCGCTTGCAGGTTGGAGATCAGCGCCTGGTAGATCACCGGATTGCCGATCTGGTGCGGATGCGCCGTCGCCAGTTCCTTGATGTAGCTGTCATAGAGTTTCCGCACCGCCGGCGGCATCGTCCCCTGCGGGCGCATGCCGTTGAACGCCGGCAGATCGTTCAGCTGATTGAGCGCCACCTGCTCCCCGGCGCCGCTGATCAGTTCCTTGAACACGGTCGCCGTGGCGTGTTCCTCGGCCGGCGATTTCGCCGCCGTCCTGGTGATGCCCCAGCCGATATCCACGCCGCCGAGCGGCGGGCTCGCCGCGCCCCCGGCCTTCAGCGCCGGGAAGAAGAACTTTTCGTAGCCCGACATCGTCTTCAGCGCCGGGTCGGCGGACAGATGGGTATTCTGCAACCACCACGAGCCGAGCGACATCATGCCCACCCGTCCGGCGGCGAACAGATTGGCCCCGGTCGGGTATTGCAGCGCGCTCAGGGCTCCGTCCTGCACGACGTGCCGGGTGAACAATTCCCCCCAGACCTTGGCGGCGGCGACCATGCCGGGCTTGGTCCAGACCGGGTGGCCGGTCTCCGCGGCGAGCAGGTCGGGCAGATCGGTCTGCGCGGCGATCTGCATATAGACCCAGTTGTCGAACAGGCCGGTGGCGCCGCCCTGATACATGCCGATGAAGCCCGCCTTGCGCAGCTTGGCCGCGTCGGCCACCAGCTGCGCGAAGCTCGCGGGCGGGGCCTTGAGACCGGCCTTGGCGAACGCGGCGCGGTTCATCCACAGATTGAGCACCTCGGCTTCCATCGGCAGCATGTAGAAATGCGTATCGCCGGCCGGATTCCCCAGCCGCGCCTGGGTCAGCAGCGCCGGGGCGAAATGCTTCTGCCAATCCGCCCCCCAGGCCGCCGCGGCAACCTGGTCCAGCGCCAGCAGATGCGGGCGCGTCTGCTGGGTGTAGTTGCCGGGCGGCAGGCCGACGATGTCGGGCAGGGTGCCGGACGCCGCGGCCGCCTTCAGCGCCGTGAAATACGCCGTGTGCGGCTGGATCGTGGCGCGGATGCGGATGTCGGGATGGTTTTTCTCGATCGCCGCGACCATCGCCTTCATGGTCGGCGTCACCGGGCTCCAGGACCACAGGGTCACGGTGACCGGGGCGGCGGCCAGCGCGGTGCCGGCGAAACCGGCCACGGCCACCAGGCCGAGCGCGGCGCGGCGCAGGGCGCGCCAGGGTGTATGCGGCATGGACGATCCTCCTTCCCGAACGGCTGCGCCTGGGCTTGACGCCCCACAGCTTAGTGGAACAGTGTTCCGGTATCATGCGGCATGTCAAGGGTCTGCTGGCCCGCTCGGTCGATGTGGTGGAACTGCTCGCCGCCGGCTCCGCGCCGCTGCGATTGAGCGAGATCGCGGCCCGGTTGGACCTGCCGAAAAGCGCCACGCATCGCCTGTTGAGCGAACTCGTCTCACTGGGCTGGGTGGAACAGGAAACAGCAGAGGGGCGCTATCGGCTGACCCTCCGCTTCGCCCTGCTGGGCAGCCGCGGCTTGCGCGCCACCGGCCTGCCGGAGCTGGTCCGTCCGCTGTTGCAGGCGCTGGCCGACCGAACCAGGGAATTGGCGCGACTGACGCTGGCGATCGACGGCGGGCTGGTCTGGCTCGCCTCGGCGCAGGGCGCGCCGGCCGGGCTGATGTATCAACCCAGCATGGACGGCCCGCTGGTGCTGCACGCGACCGCCAACGGCAAGGCGTTCCTGGCGGCGCTGCCGCCGACGCGAGCCGAGGCACTGGCGCGCGAAGGCGGCCTGGGTACGCGGCGCCCGACGCCGCGTACCCTGACCGACTGGCACGCGCTTGCCGCGGCCCTGACCGCGGTTCGCGGGCGCGGCTACGCCCTGGCCGAGGAGGAGGCGGAGTCCGGGGTTACCGCCGTCGCGGTCGCCATCCTGGGAGCGGACCGGGCCCCGGTCGGAACCGTCTCCGTCGCCGGCCCCAGCCTGCGCCTGCCGCCCGAGCGGTATCCCGCGCTGGCGGCGGCGCTGGCCGAGACTGCGGCGGCGCTGGGGGCCGGCTGGCCGGTCGGGCGGGTTTCACAAAACCGTCAAACCGAATCCGCCCCCACCCCCCTATAGGCCGCCCGTTGCATCTGCCCCGCCCATGCGCGGGGCCTGTCACGCGGAGAGAGAAACCGAATGCCCAGTCACATTGCCCGCCGCGCGCTGCTCGCCGGCGCCTGCGCGCTCGCCCTGACCACCGGCGCCGCCATCGGCCACGCCCGTGCGGCCGGGGCCAGCCTGCTCGAAACCGGCTCGAGCCTGCTCTACCCGCTGTTCAATCTCTGGGTGCCGCCTTACACCAAGGCCAATCCGGGGGTGAAGATCACCACTCAGAGCACCGGGTCGGGCACCGGGATTTCCGAGTCCATCTCCGGCGTGGCGCAGATCGGCGCCTCCGACGCCTATCTGTCGGATGCGCTGATGAAGATGCACCCGGGGATGCTGAACATCCCGCTGGCGATCTCCTCGCAGATGATCAACTACAATCTGCCGGGCCTGAACAAGGTGCATCTGAAGCTCAGCGGCCCGGTGCTGGCCGGCATCTATTCCGGCAAGATCACCAAGTGGAACGACAAGGCGATCGCGGCGCTGAACCCCGGGGTGAAGCTTCCCGCGCATGCCATCATTACCGTCCACCGCACCGACGGTAGCGGCGATACCTTCATCTTCAGCCAGTACCTGACCTTCTCCACCCCGGCCTGGGCCAAGACCACCAGCTTCGGCACCACCGTGAGCTGGCCGGCCGCGCCGGGCGCGATCGGCGCCGAGGGCAACCCCGGCATGGTCAACGCGATCAAGACCAATCCCTACGCGATCGCCTATATCGGCGTCAGCTTCAAGCAGGCGATCGCCGAGAACCACCTGGGCACCGCGCTGCTGAAGAACCGCGCCGGCCATTTCGTGCCGCTGACGGTGGCCAATGTGCAGGCCGCCGCCAACGCCATGGTGGCCAAGACGCCGAAGGACGAGCGCATCAGCCTGGTCTTCGCCCCCGGCGCCGACTCCTATCCGATCATCAACTACGAATACGCGATCGTGAACAACAAGCAGCACGACGCCGCCACCGCCGCCGCGCTGCGCAAGTTCTTCACCTGGGCGATCTCGGGCAAGGGCGGCAACGCGCCGCATTTCATGGCCGCGGTCAGCTTCGTGCCGCTGCCGGCCAGCGTGGTGAAGCTGAGCGCGGCGCAGATCGGCCAGATCAAGTGACCGCACGGTTTTTCTGCTAAATCTCGCGGCGCCGCCGGGTCCCCTCCGGCGGCGCCGTTCCTGCTCGCGGGCCAGATGATGACCTTCCGCCGTATTCTCGCAGTCTTCGCCGCCGTGCTGCCGGCCAGCCTGATCGCCGTGATCCTGTTCCTGGCCATCTATTCCTGGCCGGCGGTGCGCTTCAACGGCTTCGGCTTCATCACCTCCACCAGCTGGAACCTCGGCAATACCTACGGCAATCCGGTCACCCGCGGCGGGGTGATGGTGTTGCCGGGGGCGCATTACGGCATCCTGTTCCTGATCGCCGGCACCCTGTTGTCCACGCTGATCGCGCTGCTGCTGGCGGTGCCGACCGGCGTCGGCGCCGCGATCTTCCTGGCCGAGGCGGTACCGTCGCGGCTGCGCACCTGGCTCTCGTTCCTGGTGGAACTTCTGGCTGCCGTTCCCTCGGTGGTCTTCGGTCTCTGGGGCTACTCGGTGCTGATCCCGCTGCTCGGCCATCATATTTTCCCGGTGATGGAGCGGCTCCTGTTCTGGCTGCCCTTCTTCAGCGGCCCGAGCGGCTCCGGCTATGGGCTGCTGACCTCCGGCGTCGTGCTGTCGCTGATGATCGTGCCGCTGATCGCGGCCACCCTGCGCGATGCCATCCTGGCCGAGCCGATGGTGCTGCGGGAGGCCGCCGCGGCGCTGGGCGCCACGCGCTTCGAGACGGTCTGGCGGGTGGTGCTGCCGGGGGTGCGGAAAATCCTGATCGGCGTGACCATCCTCGCCACCGGGCGCGCGCTGGGGGAGACCATGGCGGTGCTGATGGTCAGCGGCAATGCGCTGAACTACCTGCCGCCCAACATCTATTCGCCGATCTCCACAATGGCGGCCTTCATCGTCTCGCAGCTCGACAGCGCCTTGCAGGACCCGACCGGACTCGCGGTGCGCTCGCTGGCGGAGGTGGCGCTGGTGCTGTCGGTCATCTCGGTGGGGGTGAACGCCATCGCCCGGCTGGTGCTCTATCGGTCGGGGCTCAAGGGGGCGCGGGTATGATACCAGCCGGCTTTACGGCTGACCGTTCCGGCCACAAAGCCGGTTGGTCTGCGCGCCGGGTTGGCGGGCGGCGGGGCGCGAAACACGGCTCGCGACCGGCCGGCGGTGAGCCATGCTTCATGGGTCCGCATCAAGGGCGGCTGGCATGAGCGCGACGGTTGCGATCCGGGCCGCCCGGGTGCGGACCCGGCGGCGCTGGTCCTCGGCCGGCTGGGTGCTGTGCGCCGCCGGATTCGGGCTGCTGGCGGTGGCGATGGGCTGGATCCTGCTGATGGTCCTGCTGCGCGGCATCGGCGCGCTCACCCCGACCGTCTTCACCGAGGTGACGCAAGGCACCGGCGGCGGGCTGCTCAACGCCATCGAGGGTACGGTGGTGATCGGTATCGGTTCGATGCTGCTGGCGGTGCCCTTCGGCGTCGCGGCGGGGCTCTACGCCGCGCAGTTCTCCCACACCGTCTTCGCCAGCGTGATCCGCTTCCTGGCCGATGTGCTGGTCGGCGTGCCCTCGATCGTGCTGGGCTATTTCGGCTACGTGACCATGGTGGAGGGGCTGGGCTGGAACTTCTCGCTGGCCGCCGCCTGCATCACCATCGCCATCCTGTGCCTGCCCTATATCTGCCGCACCACCGAACTCGCGCTGGGCCAGGTGCCGGCGGCGATGCAGGAGGCGGCCTACGCGCTGGGCGCCGGCGAAGGGCGGGTCGCGTTCCGCATCGCCCTGCCGATGGCGCTGCCGGGGGTTCTGACCGGCATCCTGCTGGCGTTCGCCATTTCCATCGGCGAGACCGCGCCGCTGATCTACACCGCCGGCTGGTCGTCCTATCTATGGACCGGGGCGGTCGTGCGCTCCCCGGTGGGGTATCTGACCTACGCGATCTGGGCCTTCATCAACGAGCCGTTCAAGGCGGCCAACGAACTCGCCTACGCGGCGGCGTTCCTGGTCACGTTCCTGGTGCTGCTCATCAGCATCGGGGCGCGGGCGGCGCTGATACGGCGGCGGTGAGGCCGCATCCGCGCCCCGATCCGGATTACCAGGCGATCGGCGTCTTCATCACCGGCACCCACACCCCGTTCTTCACCACGCACAGGAACGACTTGTTCGACCCCTGGTGCTTGTGCGGCCCGAAGCTGATGGTCGGGGAGCCGAAAATGTCGTGGTAGCCCTTCACCGCTTCCAGCCCGTGGATGAAGCTGGCGGTGGTGAGGTTCGGCCCCGCGTTGTGCAGCGCCAGCAGCACGATCTGCGCGCCCGTATAGCCGAGCTGGGCGGCGAAATTCGGATCCTTGCCGTAGCGCTTGTGGAACGCCGCCACGAACGCTTTCACCGCCGGGCGCGGGTCGTTCGCGGCCACGAACAGCATCGGCGTGACCGAGTAGAACCCGTTGGTCACCCCGCCCGGGGCCGAGGCCACCGCGGAATCGTAGCTCGCCGCCTGCCCCATCATCACCGGGTTCCAGCCGCTTTTACGCACCGCCGAGATCAGCTGGATGGTGTCGCGCACGATGGTACCGAACACGATCATGTCGCATTTCGCGGCATGCAGCTTCGCCACGTCGGCGCTGAAATCCATCGCCGTGGGCTGGAACTTCACCACCGCCGCCAGCTTCATGTGCAGCGCCGCCAGCTCGGCGCGGGTGCCGTCCATGATGTCCTTGCCGAAATCGGTATCCTCGGAGGCGGCGCAGATGCGCGACTTGTGTTCGGTCTGGACGAAATACTTGATGCCGGCGCGGATCTGATCGTAGTACGACGAGCCGAGGGCGAATTTCATCGGGCTGAACGGCTCGTACATCGACCGTGCCGAGGTCAGGGGGAATACGTTCGGCACCCCGGCCTTGATCTGCATCGGCATGGTGGCGTTGTTCATCGGCGTGCCGCCATTGGCGACCTCGACGAACACATGGTCCTCGTTGAGCAGCTTGTTCTCGGCCTGGATCGACAGCGGGACCTGGTACTGATTGTCTTCCACGAAGTAGCGGATCTTGCGGCCATAGATCCCGCCCTTGGCGTTGGCGGCATCGAACACCATCCGCCAGGCATCGGAGTTGTTCACCCCCCACATCGCGGTGACGCCCGACAGATCGGTGTAGGTGCCGATCTTGATCTCGGTCTTGGTCACCCCCTGGGTGCCGGCCAGCGCCGGCAGGCTTGCCGCCGCGACCATCGCCGCGGCAAGGAACAGTTTCTTCATGATGTTTCCTCCGTTGTTGCAGGTTCCCGGGAATCCGCCGCCGCGATCGCCCCGCGCCGCAGCGCGCCCAGCTCGGTCAGTTCCGGGTCTCCCGGGGCCAGCCGGCGGTCCAGCACGCGGAAGGCGCGGATCGGACAGGCGCTTGCGGGGCCGGCGTTGACCCGGTCGATCTCGGGCTGCATCAGCGCCGCGACCTCGGGCAACGCGGCCAGTGCCGCGTAGTTGGCGAACATCAGCCGCCGCGCGTGCGCCCAGGCCGCCACCGCCTCGGCGTCGAGCCACAGCAGCGCGTGCAGCCCGCCGTCCGGCCCGGGGCGCACCAGCGCGCCCAGGATCAGCGGCGACAGGCCGAGCGCGCGCTCGATGGGCTCGGGATGGAGCCGCCCGCCGCCGGGCAGCGCGAGGGCATCGGCGCACCGGCCCGAGACATGCAGCACCCCGCCGGTCACCGCACCGGCATCGCCGGTGGCGATCCAGCCGCCGGCATCGATCTCGATCTCGCCCGCCGTGCTCACCCGCAGCGGCACCGGCGCCGGTCCCGCCCGTCCGGGGGTGGCGGCGAAGCCGGCGCATTCGGCGAGCCCGTAGATCTCGACCGGGTCGATCCCGAGCGCGCGGAACCAGGCGTGCAACTCCGGCGCCATCGCGCCGCCGACGACCAGCGCCAGCCGCAGCCGCTCGAGACCCAGCGCCCGGCGGAGCGGCGTCAGCACCGGGCGCGCGATCCCTCCCGCCCCGCCATGGGCCAGGCGCAGCGCCCCCCGCAGCAGTGCCCGCTGCGGCAGGGTCGCGGCGGCGGCGGCGCGCGTCGCGCGGTCGTGGAACCGCTTCCATTGCGCCGGCGCCGCCAGCAGCACCTTCGGCTGCACCTCGCGCAGATTGGCCTCCAGCGTGTCGGCGCTCTCACCGAAATGGGTGACCGTGCCGGTGGCCAGCGAGAGATAGAGACCCAACACCCGTTCGGCGGTGCAGGAGGGCGGCAGCATCGCCAGCCTGGCCGCGCCGGGCTGGGGGGTGAAGCGCGCGGCGGCGGCGGCGAGGGTGTCGGCCAGCTGCCGGTGCGACTGAGGCACCTTGCGTCCGCGTCCCTCGGTCAACAGGATCGCCGCCGGCGCCTCGGCGGGTGGCGTCGCCGGCGGCGGCGGCGATCCCGTGAAGCCCGGCAGCCCGACGACGGCGGCGTCATCGAGCCCGCGCAGGCCCTTCATGTCGAAGACCACGATCCGCCGCAGTGCCGGGCAGGCCGCCCGCGCCGACCAGAGCTTGTCGAGCTGCTCCTCGTTTTCGACGAAGACGGTGGTGGCGCCGATCTCGCGCAGCTGGCGCGTGAGGGTGGCGGCATCGGCCAGCGGCGACAGCCCGGCGCTGGCCCCGCCGGCGGTCTGGAGCGCCAGGTCCGCCATCACCCATTCCACCCGCGCGTCCGACAGCACCGCCCCGGTGTCGCCCGGCGAAAATCCATCGGCGGCCAGCGCGCCGGCCAGCGCCGCCACCCGCGCCGCCAGCATCGCCCAGGTGACCGGCTTCCAGATGCCGCGGTCCTTGTGGCGCAGGATCACCACCTCCGCCGCCGTCGCGGCGCGGTCGGCCAGCAGCGCCGGCAGGGTGCTCAGCGCCATAGTTTCTTGCGCCGCCAGCGGTGCCCGCCGCGCGCCCCCTCGGTCTTGTGGCCCAGGTAGAACTCCTGGATGTCCTGGGTTTCCAGCAGCCGCGCGCAGCTGTCGTGCAGGACGATGCGGCCGACTTCCAGGATGTAGCCGTGATCGGCGGTCTCGAGCGCGATATGCGCGTTCTGTTCCACCAGCAGGATCGCCACCCCCTGTTCGCGGTTGATGCGGCGGATGATCCCGAAAATCTGCGACACCAGCAGCGGGGCCAGCCCCAGCGAGGGCTCGTCCAGCAGCAGCAGCTTGGGCCGCCCCATCAGCGCCCGGCTGATCGCCAGCATCTGCTGCTGCCCGCCGGACAGCAGCCCCGCGCGCTGATCGGCCCGTTCCGCCAGCACCGGGAAATACTCGTGGCACTTCGCAAGGTCGCGCGCGATCTCGGGGTCGTGGCGGGTGAAGGCGCCCATCATCAGGTTTTCCCGCACCGTCAGCAGCGGGAAAATCTCCCGCCCCTCGGGCACGTGGCAGATGCCGGCGCGCATCACCTTGTCGGGCGAGAAGCCGGTGATGTCGTGCCCGGCGAAGCGCACCCGTCCGCGCTCCGGTTTCAGCACCCCGGAGACGGTGCGCAGGACGGTGGTCTTGCCGGCGCCGTTGGCCCCCAGCACGGTGACGATCTGGCCCGCCGCGACCTCCAGGCTGACGCCGCGGATCGCCTGGATCGGGCCGTAGAAGGTTTCGATCCCTTCCACCGACAGGATCGGCGCGCTCATGGGGGCACCTCGCCGCCGATATAGGCGCGGATCACTTCGGGGTGGGACTGCACCTCGGCCGGCGTGCCGAGCGCCAGCAGCCTGCCGTAGTTGAGCGCCATCACCCGGTCGGAGACCTGGCGCACCAGGTTCATGTCGTGCTCGACCATGATGACGGTGATGCCGAGGTCCTGCTTGATGTCCTCGATCCAGAACCCCATCACCTCGGTCTCCTCGGTATTGAGGCCGGAGGAGGGTTCGTCGAGCAGCAGGAGTTTCGGCTCGGTGCAGAGCGCGCGGCCGAGTTCCACCACCTTGCGCACCCCGTAGGGCAGCCCGCCGACGGTGGCGTCGCGGTAGCGTTGCAGGCCGAGGAAGGCGATCACGTCCTCGGCTTTCTCCCGATGCGCGAGCTCGTCGCGCCGTGCCGAGGGGAGGAACAGGAGCTGGGCGGCCAGCGAGGCCCGCACATGGCAGTGGCAGCCGATCAGCAGGTTCTGCAGCACGGTGGCGCCGGCGAACAGCTCGATGTTCTGGAACGTCCGCGCGATGCCGAGTCCGGCGATGCGATGGGCGGGCAGGGTGGTGATGTCGCGCTCGGCGTAGATCATCCGCCCGGCGGTGGGGGTGTAGAGGCGCGAGACGAGGTTGAAGATGGTGGTCTTGCCGGCGCCGTTCGGGCCGATGATGGCGAAGACCTCGCCCGCGTCCACCGCGAAGCTCACGTCATCGACGGCGCGGATGCCGCCGAACTGCACCGCGAGCCTCTCGGCGCGGAACAGCGCCATCAGACCCGCTCCGACTTCGCGTAGGTGCGCTGGCGGCGGAACCCGCCCGAACGGTGCAGCGGGAAGTCCTGGAACCAGGATTTCAGGCTCAGCCAGCCGCCGTAGATGCCGGTGGGCTGGAACAGGATGGTGAGCACCAGGAACAGGCCGAACAGCGACGGGTCGAGCCCCGGCAGATGGCCGATATTGCCCGGCAGATCGTCGCGCACGATCGAGATGGCCTGCGGCAGCAGGCGCACGAACATCGCCCCGAAGATCACCCCCTGCAACGACCCCACCCCGCCCACGAACACGATGGTGAGGAACTGCACCGAGAGCAGCACGTCGAAGGAATTGGGGGCGAGGTAGTTCACGTATTGCGCGAACAGCGCGCCGGCGAGGCCGGCCATGGCCGCCGAGACGCCGAACGCCACGGTCTTGCAGAGCGCGACGTTGATTCCCATGCTGCGGGCCGAGACTTCGGAATCGCGGATCGCCACCAGCGCCCGGCCGAACGGGGTGCGCAGGATATTGGCCGCGATCCAGAGCGTCAGCACGAGTGCTGCCAGGGCGACGTAATAGACGGCGGTGGCGCCGGCGATCGGCAGCCCGAAGATCTCCGGCGTGGGCACCGGCAGGCCGTTGAATCCATGCGTGACCGAATCCCATTTCTCCAGCACGTTGGCGACGATTTCGCCGAACGCCAGGGTGGCGATGGCAAGGTAGAGGCCGCTCAGGCGCAGGGTGGGAATGCCGATCGCGATGCCGGCGATGGCGGCCAGCAGGGCGGAGGCGGGCAGGGTGAGCAGATAGGGCCAGCCCGCGGTCAGCAGTACCGCATTGGTGTAGGCGCCGATCCCGAGGAAAGCGGCGTGGCCCAGATTGACCAGCCCGGTATAGCCGGTGAGCAGCATCAGCCCGACGCCGGCGATGGCGTAGATGTACACCGCGCCGATCTCGCCGATGTAGAACACGCCCAGCAGGCGCGGCAGCGCCAGCAATGCGATCAGCAGCAGGCCGTACCAGAACAGATCGCCGCGATGCCGCCAGATCGTCAGGTCCTGCCGGTAGTCGGTCTTGAACAGGGTGCGCATGTCCGGCCTCAGACCCGCTTCACGACGCGTTGCGAGAACAGCCCCTGCGGCATCAGGATCAGGGTGCCGAGCAGGACCACGTCGGAGGTGACCTGCTGGAACCCGGCCGGCAGGTAGAACCCGGCCAGCTGCTCGGCGATGCCGATGACGATGCCGCCCACCAGCGCGCCGGGGATGGAGCCGAACCCGCCCAGCACCGCGGCGGCGAAGGCCTTGATGCCGAGCGTGCCCATGTTCACATCGACCATCGCCACCGGCGTCAGCAGGACCGCGGCGGCGGCGGAAACGCCGGCGCTGATCGCCCAGATCAGCGAGAAGATCCGGCGGACCGGGATGCCCATGTAATAGGCCGCCAGCTGATTCTGCGAGGCGGCCTGCATCGCCACCCCGAGCCGCGTGTGGCTGAAGAACAGGTAGAGCACCGCGCAGAGCAGCACGGTGCCGCCGATGATCGACAGGCTGTCGTAGCCCAGCACGAAATCGCCGATGCGGACGGTATGATTGGTGAAGGGGGTGACGTAGCCGACCGAATCGTAGCCCCAGGTGATGCCGGCCCCGGCGCGGAAGATGAAGCCGAGGCCGAGGGTCAGCATCACCACCGCGAATTGCGGCTGGCCGATCACCCGGCGGATCACGATGACGTCGAGCAGGTAGCCGAAGGCGGCGGTGATGACGATCGCGCCCAGCGCCGCCGCCCAGTAATCGAAGCCGAACCAGGTCACCAGGCTGTAGGCGGCGAAACCGCCCAGCATCATGATATCGCCCTGGGCGAAATTGATGACCTCGGTGGCCTTGTAGATCAGCACGAAGCCGAGCGCGATCAGCCCGTAGATGCAGCCGCCGGCGGCGCCGTTCACGATCAGTTGAAACAGACGCAGTACGTCCGTCACGGCCTGCTCGCCCCCCCCTGGATCGCGCGCCGGAGGCGGGCGACGTTTCGTTGTCTGGAACGCTAGACGGGCCGACTCGGCGGTGTCAACCGCCGAATCGGTATTTTTCTACCCGTCAGTAGCTCAATTGTGCGGTGGTCACCGGCACCCAGCGGCCGTTCTTGACCACCGCCAGGAAGGAGGCGGTCTCGGCATGGTGCTGATGCGGCCCCATGCTGAGGGTGGTGCCGAAGATGTCGTGGTAGTGGTGGATGCTCTCCATCGCATGGATGAAGCTGTCGGTGGTCAGGTTGCCGCCGGCCTTCTGCAGCGCCAGCAGCACGATATGCGCGGCGGTGTAGCCCTGCTCGCCCAGGAAGTTGGGCGCCATCCCGTAGCGCTTCTGGAACGCCGCGGCGAACGCCTTCACCGCCGGGCGCGGATCGTCCGGATAGGCGTAGAGCGCCGGGGTCATGGAATAGAACCCGTCGCCCACGCCGCCGGGGGCCGAGGCCACCGCCGTGTCATAGGAGGCCAGCTGGCCGACGAAGGCCGGATGCCAGCCCATCTTGCGGGCCTGGGCCAGGATGTCGATGGTATCGCGCACGATCGTGCCCATGGCGACGAAGTCGCAGCCGGCGTCGCGCAGCTTGGTGAGCTTGGCGGAGAATTCGGTATCGGTCGGGTGATCGGTCGCGGTCGCCACCACCTTCATGTGCAGCGCCTTGGCTTCGGCCTTCAGCCCGGCGACGACGTCATCGCCGAAATCGGAATCCTGATAGAGCGCGCAAAGCTTCTTCACATGGCGCTGCTGGACGAAGAACTTCACCCCGGCCCGCATCTCGTCGTAGTACGACGCGAATTGCGAGAACTTGAGCCGATTGTACGGCAGATACATCGAGCGCGCGCCGGACAGCGGGAACACGTTGGGCACCCCCTTGGCGAACTGCATCGGCATTTCGGCATCGTTCATCGGCGTGCCGCCATCGGCGATGGTGATGAAGACATGGTCCAGATTGAGCAGCTTGTTCATCGCCTGCACCGCGCGCGGGACGGTGTACTGGGTGTCCTCCACGATGTAGCGGATCTTGCGGCCGTTCACCCCGCCCTTCTGGTTGGCCTCGTCGAAGACCATGCGGATGGCATCGGCGTTGTTGACCCCCTGCACCGCGGTGACGCCGGAGAGGTCGGTGGTGGTGCCGATGACGATCTGGGTCGGTGTCACCCCTTCGGTCGGGTGGGCGGCGCGCGCGGGGGCTGCGAGCAGCAGCGCCGCGCCCGCGAGAATCGCGGAGAAAGCGAGATTTTTCATTATTTTATTCCTCCCTTGTCAAACCCGGGCGTGCCGGGTCGCTGGCCGGTGGTACCGTTGGACCCGTTCGGGTCGGGACCGACGCTAGCACGCCCGGCCGCCCCGGCAAGCCCACCCTTGCCCGCATCCCCCCGGCGCGGCTAAACGGGCCGCCATGACCCGTCCCTCACGGCTTCGTCCGCTTCGCCTGCTCCCGGCGCTCGCGCTGGCCGGCCTGCTCGCCGGCTGCGGCGGCGGCGGCCTGTCGCGGACCTTCGGCTTCTCCCGCCGCTCGCCCGATGAATTCGCCGTGACCACCCAGCCGCCGCTGTCGATGCCGCCAGGCTACGCGATCCGCGCGCCCGAGCCGGGGGCGCCGCGCCCGCAGACGGTCTCGGCCAGCGCCGCGGCCCAGGCCGCGTTGGGCACCGGCGGCGGGAGCGCGGCGGCGGCCGACAGCCCCGGCCAGCAGGCGCTGCTGGCCCAGGCCGCCAAGGCCGCCGGCGCCGCCACCGGCCCGCAGGTGGCCACCCCGCCCGCCAGCGACACCAGCTTCGCCAAGCGGCTGCTGTTCGGCGGGCCGGGTACCGGCAGCACACAGCTGGTCAATGCCCCGGCGGAAGCGGCGCGCCTGCGCCACAACGCGGCGTTGGGCCAGAGCGCCACCTCGGGGGCGACGCCGACCATCCGCCCGGCATCGGGCGGCTGGCTGAGCGGCCTGTTCTGAGCAGACATATTTGCCGGCGGACGGCCTTCGTCGCCGGGCGGACGCGTTCGGTTCGGGAACCGCCCCCCGTCGCTGTGGACGACAGGGGGCGGGAGTGGCCTCATCGAGCCGTCTTCCCGCGGAAGACCTGTATCGTCTTGATTTCGCGCGCGGCCGCCACGCCAACCCTGCGCGCGATACGGTCGGGCGCGGCGGCCGGCGGGTATCAGCCGGCGGCGAGCTGGGCGGCGGCGAATTCGTAGTTCGCCAGGTGGTCCACCCAGTTCGCCAGGTAATCCGGGCGGCGGTTGCGGAAATCCAGGTAGTAGCTGTGTTCCCACACGTCGCAGCCGAGCAGCGCCTTGCCCTCGCCGGTGGCGAGCGGGTTCGATCCGTTCGCGGTCTTGGTGACCTTGAGCTTGCCGTCCGACGCCAGCACCAGCCATGCCCAGCCGGAGCCGAACTGCGTCGCCCCGGCCGCCTTGAACGCATCCTTGAACGCCGCGACCGAGCCGAAATCGGCGTTGATCTTCGCCTCCAGCGCGCCCGGGATGCCGCCGCCGGAGGGCGACATGCACTGCCAGAACAGGATGTGGTTCCAGTGCTGGCCGGCGTTGTTGAAGACGCCCGCCATCGGCGCCTGGTTGTGCGCGAGCTTCACGATCTCGTCCAGCGACTTGCCGGCCAGCGCCGCGTCCTTCTCGACGAAGCCGTTGAGGGCGGTGACATAGGCCTGATGATGCTTGCCGTGGTGCAGCTCCAGCGTTTCCTGGCACATTCCGCGCGCGGCCAGCGCGTTGTGCGAATAGGGAAGCGTGGGCAAGGTGAAAGCCATGAGCCGGTCTCCTTCGCGATGCGTTTCCTGGCGGCGCGATGCCGCCGTCTAGCTATGGGCCGGCCCCGGATGCGTCAAGCGCCGCGGCGCCCGGCATGGGCGCGCTCGCCGCCTTGCGCGCGCGCGATCCGGCGCGGTTCTTCGCCGTGCTGTTCGCACCCCCGGACCGGCGGGAGGCGCTGGCGGCGCTCCATGGCTTCGCGATCGAGATCGCGCGCGCCGGGCAGGTGACGCGGGAACCCCTGATCGCCGAGCTGCGCCTGACCTGGTGGCGGGAGGTCCTGGACGGCGCGGCGCGGGCCCATGAGGTGGCGGCCCCGCTGGCGGTGGCGCTGCGCCGCGGGGCGCTCGCGCCCGACGCGCTGGCCGCGATCATCGATGCCGAGCAGGCGGCGCTGGCCGACGGGATCGGTTCGGAGGCGGCCTGGCAGGCGTGGCTGTTCGCCACCGCCGGCGCGGTTTCGGTGGCGGCGGGGCGGTTGCTGGGGGCGCCGCTTCCGGAGGCGCTGGCCCCGCTCGGCGCGGCCGATGCGGCGGCGCGGGCGCTGCTGGCCGGCCCCGGGCACGGGGTGCGCGCGCTGCTGCCGCCCGGGGTGGCGCCGGCGGCGCTGGCGGCGC
>JAKBCO010000240.1 GCA_021807785.1 Pseudomonadota bacterium | reverse complement strand
GCGTCTGCTGTCGCACGAAACGCTGAGCGGGGACGATCTCGAGACCCTGGCGCGGGGGGTCAGGCCGCCATCCCTGCCCGCCCCTGCCTGAGCCGGAGAGACCCGATGCACGCTCGTGACATCATGACCCCCGACGTCATCACCGCCGGCCCCGAGACCGCGGTGGGCGCGTTGGCGCGGCTGATGCTGGAACAGCGGATCAGCGCCGTTCCGATTCTCGACCAAGGCGCGCTGGTGGGGCTGGTGAGCGAGGGCGACCTGCTGCGCCGGCCGGAACTGGGCACCGCGCCCCGCGCGCGCTGGTTGAGCCTGTTCGGCCTCGGCGCCGACCGCGCCGCCGCGACCTATGCCGCGAGCCACGGCCGCCGCGCCGCCGAAGTGATGTCGCGCCCGGTGATCTCGGCAGCCCCCGATACGCCGCTCGCGGCGCTCCAGGCGCTGATGCAGCGCCACCACATCAAGCGGCTGCCGATCGTGGATGGCGGGCGGCTGATCGGGATGGTCACCCGTGCCGATCTGTTGCGCGCCTTGGTGCTGGCGCTGGCGGCGCCGGCGGATCAGGCGGACGGGGCGATCCGCGACGCGCTGCTGGCCGAGATTGCCCGCCAGCCCTGGGCGCCGGCGCCGGGCGCGATCTCGGTGCTGGCGCGCGACGGCACGCTGCATCTGGCCGGCGCAGTGGCAAGCGAAGCGGTACGGGCGGCACTGATCGCCGCCGCGGAGGCGACCCCGGGCGCGCGCGGCGTGGATGCCGAGGCGTTGCAGCTGCGCCGTCCCATCGACCCGATGGACCGGCCGCACTGGTTCGACCAGCCGCCCCCGTGAGCGAGCCCGCCGCCATCCCCATCGCCGCGCGCCGCGCCGACCTCGCCCGCCTGGTGCCGTTTGCCTTCGTGCTGCTGTGGAGCTCGTCCTTCATCGCCGCCAAGGTGGGGCTCAGGGATCTCTCGCCGCTGGCGTTCGTGGCGGTGCGGCTCTCGGCCTGCGCGCTGGTGCTGACGGCGCTGATGGTGGTCCGCCGGGAGTCCTGGCGGGGCCTGGGCGGCGGGCGCTGGCTGCATTGCGCCATCGCCGGCGCGTTGCTGAACGCGGTGGGACTGATGGGGCCGCATGTCGGGCTGACCCTGGTCGCGCCGGCCTTCATCGCCCTGGTGCAATCCCTGACTCCGCTGCTGACCGCGAGCTTCGGCATCCTGGTGCTGGGCGAGCGGATGCGTCCGCGTCAGTGGCTCGGCATGGCGCTGGGGGTAGCCGGCGTGGCGCTGGTGGTGGGGCTGGCGGCGCTGCACGGCACCGCGCGGGTGGACGGGATGGCGATGGCGTTCGTGGGCGTGCTGGGGTTCGTGGCCGGCACGCTGTGGTTCGGACGATTCTGTCGCGGCGTGCCGCTGCTGCCCGGGGTGACGGTGCAATTCATCTCCGCGGCGCTGGTGGCGACGGCCGGGGCGGCGCTGTTCGAGACGCCGCGGCTGCACTGGACGGAAGCGGCGGTGGCGGCCGTGGCGTGGAACACGCTCGCCGTTTCGCTGGGCGGGATGGCGCTCTATTACTTGATGCTGCGGCGCGGGGCGGCGGCGCGGGTGACCGCCAATTTCTACTTGGTGCCCGGGACCACCGCGATCATTACCTGGCTGCTGCTGGGCGATAAGCTGTCGCCGCTGGCGGTGGCGGGATTCGCGGTGGCGGGACTCGGCTGCGGGCTGGTCAGCCGCGGATAGGCTTGCGCCCGCCGCCGTCCACCCGCTCCCGCAATTCCTTCCCGGCCTTGAAGAAGGGGATGGATTTGGCGCTGACCGGCACCGCTTCTCCGGTGCGCGGGTTGCGCCCGGTGCGGGGGTCGCGGTGCTTCAGGGTGAAGGCGCCGAAGCCGCGCAGCTCCACCCGGTCGCCGCGGGCGAGCGCATCGGTGATTTCGTCGAACACGGTGGCCACGATCCGCTCCACGTCGGCGGCGCGCAAATGCGGATTGGCGTCAGCCAGTTCGGCCATCAGCTCGGATCTGGTCATGGTCTGGGCGGCTCCCCCGGCGGGGATGGAACGGTGCCAGACCGGTTCGCTTGCGTCAAGCGCAACCAGTTTGTCCCGTTGCCACCCCGCGGAAGGGCTACTCGGCCGCCGGCAGATAGAGCGCCTTGCCCTTTTCGGCGAACTCCGCGCTTTTCGCCTCCATCCCCGCCAGCCGCGCGGCGTCTTCCCGCAGATCCTGCGTGATCTTCATCGAGCAGAACTTCGGCCCGCACATCGAGCAGAAATGGGCGACCTTGTGCGCGTCCTTCGGCAGCGTCTCGTCGTGGAACTTGCGCGCGGTGTCGGGGTCGAGCGAGAGGTTGAACTGATCCTCCCAGCGGAACTCGAAGCGGGCGCGGGAGACCGCGTCGTCGCGCAGCTTCGCCGAGGGATGGCCCTTGGCGAGATCGGCGGCGTGGGCGGCGAGGCGGTAGGTGATGACGCCGGTCTTCACGTCGTCGCGGTCGGGCAGGCCGAGATGTTCCTTCGGCGTGACGTAGCAGAGCATGGCGGTGCCGAACCAGCCGATCATCGCCGCGCCGATCGCGGAGGTGATGTGGTCGTAGCCCGGCGCGATGTCGGTGGTCAGCGGCCCCAGCGTGTAGAACGGCGCCTCCCCGCACTCGGCCAGCTGCTTGTCCATGTTCACCTTGATCTTGTGCATCGGCACGTGGCCGGGGCCCTCGATCATCACCTGGCAGCCCTTGTTCCAGGCGATCTTGGTGAGTTCGCCCAGCGTTTCCAGCTCGGCGAACTGCGCGCGATCGTTGGCGTCCGCGATCGAGCCGGGGCGCAGCCCGTCGCCGAGGCTGAACGAGACATCATACTTGCGCATGATATCGCAGATCTCGTCGAACCGCTCGTAGAGGAAGCTCTCCCGGTGATGCGCGAGGCACCAGCGCGCCATGATCGAGCCGCCGCGCGAGACGATGCCGGTGGTCCGTGTCGCGGTCAGCGGCACATAGGCGAGGCGCACGCCGGCATGGATGGTGAAGTAGTCCACGCCCTGCTCGGCCTGCTCGATCAGCGTGTCGCGGAACACTTCCCAGGTCAGCTTGTCGGGCTCGCCGCCCACTTTCTCCAGCGCCTGGTAGATCGGCACGGTGCCGATCGGCACCGGCGAATTGCGCATGATCCAGCCGCGGATGTTGTGGATGTTGCGCCCGGTGGACAGGTCCATCACCGTGTCGGCGCCCCAGCGGATCGACCAGACCAGCTTCTCCACTTCCTCGGCGGCGCCCGAGGTGACGGCGGAGTTGCCGATATTGGCGTTGATCTTCACCAGGAAGTTGCGGCCGATGATGACCGGCTCCAGTTCCGGGTGGTTGATGTTGGCGGGGATGATGGCGCGACCGCGCGCGATCTCGTCGCGGACGAATTCCGGGGTGATGAACTCGGGGATGGTGGCGCCGAAATCCTCCCCGTCGGCGCGGCGCTCGGCGGCACCCGCCACGGCCGCGGCGCGACCGAGATTCTCGCGGTGGGCGACGTAGATCATCTCCTCGGTGACGATCCCGGCGCGGGCGAATTCGTATTGGGTGACCGGCTGGCCGGGGCGGCCTTCGAGCACGGCGTGATCGGCCGGGCACGGCGGCAGCAGATGCTCGGTGCCGATATTGCCGTTGTCCTCGGGACGCACCGCGCGGGCGGGCACGGCGGCAAAGCCGCGGCGGGCGAGCCAGGGACGGCGCACCGGGGTCAGCCCGGCGGCGAGATCGATGGTGACCGCGGGGTCGGTATAGGGGCCGGAGGTGTCGTAGGCGCGATAGGGTTCCTCGCGCGCCGAGGGATCGAGGGCGATCTCGCGGAACGGCACGCTGATCCCCGGATGGCCGGGGACCGGGCGATAAATCTTACGCGAGCCGGCAATCGGCCCGGTGGTCACGCTGTCGGGGCGGGCGGCGGATCTGGACTGGACCGTCATCGGCGTCTCCTCGGGCTGCGGGCGCCGGCGATGGGGGATGGTGAGAAGCTGCCCGTCCCTCCGCCGGCATGACCCGGATCAGGTGCAAGGGTCACCGGCGCCGGTGCGTGCGCACCCCTGCCGGACTCTCAGTCCCTGGTGTGGCGGGACCCCCCTCGGTGGTGGAGCAGGATGCGGGGTGCGGGGCGGGGTGTCAAATGCCTCGGCGGGCTGCGCCTGTCCGCCCTTCCCTGCCTTTTCATCCCGCCCTACGCTGGCCCCGGCCAGTCGGAGGAACGCCATGCTGACCCAAGCCCAGATCGACGCCTATCATACCACCGGCGCCATCGTCGTCCCGGACATCCTTTCCGCCGCCGAAGTGGCCGAGCTCTCCCGCGTCACCGACGATTTCGTCGCCCGCGCGCATGGCCTGACCGGTCATACCGAGATCTACGATCTGGAGGACACCCACACCCCGGATCAGCCCCGGGTGCGGCGGATCAAGGCGCCGCACCTGCATCACCCGGCCTATGCCGCGCTGGCGCGCCATCCGCGCATCCTCGCGGTGCTGGCCGCGCTCTGGGGGCCGGACATCCGCTTCGACACCGCCAAGCTCAACATGAAGTGCGCCGGCTTCGGCGCGGCGGTGGAGTGGCACCAGGACTGGGCGTTCTATCCGCACACCAACGACAGCCTGGCCGCGGTCGGGGTGATGATGGACGACATGGCGATGGAGAACGGGCCGCTGCTGGTGGTGCCCGGCTCACATACCGGCCCGACCTTCGATCATCACGCCGGCGGCGTGTTCTGCGGCGCGATGGACCCGGGGCGGCGGGATGTCGATTACGAGGCCGCCATCCCGCTGACCGGACCGGCCGGATCGATCACCGTCCATCACGTGCGCGCGGTGCATGGCTCGGCGCCGAACCTGTCCGACCGCGACCGCCGGCTGCTGCTGTTTCAATTCCGCGCCGCCGATGCCTGGCCGCT
>JAKBCO010000239.1 GCA_021807785.1 Pseudomonadota bacterium | reverse complement strand
GCGGCGGCGGAGCGGAGGATCGCGCCGACGTTGCGCGGATCGCTGATCTGGTCGAGCACCAGCACCGGGCCGGGGCGATCCAGCATCTGCGCCAGCGGCGGCGGGGCCAGCGGATCGGCGAGCAGCGCCAGCCCCTGATGCACCGCCTCCCGCCCGAGCAGCTGATCGAGCCGCGCCCGCTCGGTGCGTTCCGGCGCCAGCGACCAGGGCTGGCGCAGCCGGGTGAGGAGCTCGGCCTCGGCCTCCTCGGTCACCAGCAGCCGGCGCAGGCGGCGGGCCGGGTTGGCCAGCGCCGCGGCGACCGCGTGGCGGCCATAGAGCCAGACCGCGCCGCCGGGAGCGGGCGGCGGGCCGCGATGCTGCTCGCGCGGATGGTCCCGATGCGGCTTGCCGTGCTCGCGCCCGGGCTCCCTGGCGGGCTCGGACGGGCGCGGGCGCCAGCCGCCATCCGGGCGGGGCGCATCGAGGCGTCGGGCCGGGCCGCCGTCGGGCGCGCCATCCCGATGCGGGGGCCGGGCCTCGGCGCGGCCTTCCTGCGGGCGGGGCGTCCAGGGGCGGCCCTGGTGGCCCTGCCCCTGGCGCGGCCCACCCGGGTTGGGGCCGCGCCCCGGGCCATGGGGACGGTGCGGAGGTTTCATGTCCGACCCTATAGCCGCCGTCGCCGGGGCTGCCCAGCCGGCCTTCGCCGCTCGCTCTCAGGGATCGTTCAGGCCGGCAACCTCGGACGGCGCCGGAGGCACGCGGCGGGCCACGAAAATTCCGATCACCGCAATCCCCGGCAGTTGCTCGGTCAACATGGACTTGCAGACGGTGAAACTGCACCCGGTCGTCAGGACATCATCGATCAGGACGATCATGCCCGGCCGCGGCGACAGCAGCTCGGGACGAACCCGGAGCGTCGGGCGCAATGCAGCCGGATCGCGCGGCCGCTGCGTGGCGTGCATCGGCTCCCGATCGACGGTGCTCACGATCAGCTCCCGCACATCGACCGCCGGCGCTATCGCGCGCGCCACTTCGGCCATCCGGTTATCATATTCGGGATGCGTCGGAAGCTTGGAGGGCGGAATCGGAACGAAAGTGATTATCCCCAGCGCTTCCGGCTTCAGATTTCCCTGTATCGCTTGACCAATGAGTTTGATCGTCCGCGTCTTGTGGGACCACTGGGCGGTGCCGCGCAACACCGGACTCTTCTTCAGATTGACGATATGCTGGTTCGTGATGCTGAAATTCCAGCCTTGCTTTGCCGTATATTCGCCCAGGAAATAGCACTGGGCGTCACTGCCCAAGTGGTAGTGATCGCGGCGTTCCAACTCTCCAACCAGCCGAAGACTACCTGACCAGCTCGCGTCTGATGTCGTCATAGGTGTTCACGCGAACCGCGCCTTCGTCCTGAAAGTGCTGTGGCCAATTCAGATCTCGACGCTCAAAACAACTGTTGAGCACGAACAGCTTGCGATGCTGCTTGAGCGCCTCTCGCGCCTGCACCAGCGTCCCCGAAGTCTCGCCGGCCTCGATGATGATGGTCGCCTCGGTCAGGGCGGCCATGGTCTTGTTACGTTCGGGGAAGAAGAACCGATTCCCCCTCACCGTCTGGGCGTCATAGCGTTCCACCGGGACCTGGCTGATGAGCAGGAACTCCCGGGCGATCCGCGATTGCAGCGCGGCATTGGCCTTGGGGTAGGTCAGCCCCAGCGGCGTACCAATCACTGCGATCGTGCGCCCCCCCGCGGCAATCGCCGTCTCATGGGCCTCGGTATCGATGCCCTCTGCCAGCCCGGAGACGATGGTGAAACCGTCCGCGACCAGTTTGCGGACCAGCTTTCGCGTGCGGGCAATCCCCTCGGCGGTCGGCTTGCGCGTTCCCACCACCGCGACCGCGCGCGCGAACACCAGGTCCCACGTACCTTGGAAATACAGGAGCTCGACCGGATGCGTCGCGTCCCTCAGTTTGTCCGGATAATCGATCTCTCCGTGCAGCCGAACATCGAAGCGTGCCTGGGTGCGCTCCCGGATCTTGCCGAGCACGCGCAAGCCCACGCTCCGCGCACGGTCCTCGGGCACCAGATCGGACGGGCGAAGGCGCGGTTGCTTGGCGAAACGCGCGGACAACGTCTTGAAGCTGGCATCGGGATCGGACCACAGCGCCTCATAAGCGCCGATTTCTAGCGCCGCGTCGATCGGCCGAATGACCGGTCCGGCATCCAGGTTCGCGGTCAAGAGCGACACTTGCATGGCGACTTCGTGGTTCCTCATTCAGTCGGCCACAGCCTTGCCAGCCGGTCAACCGCCAGCGATGGTCCGCCGCAATCCGGAACATAGCAGGAACCAAGGTCCCCGGCAAGCCGGCAATCGGCCCCTCGCGCTACTTCAACGAGGCCAGCAGCGCGTCCAGATCCGGCTCGGTCTCGTCGGCCGCGGCAGCGGGTGCGTCGGCATTCAGGCTGGCCAGCAGCGCGTCCAGATCGTCGGCCCCGGCATCGGCGGCAGGTTCCTCGGCGACGGTCTCGGCCGGTTCCTCGGCGGTCTCCGTCTCGGCAGCGGAGTCCGTGGTCTCCTCCTCCGGCGCTGGCTGTTCCGCGCGCGGCGGCGGCGCGGCGGCCCGCGCCGGGGCGGGTGGCGGTGGCGGCGCCACCCCGGCCGGCGCCCAGAACCCGGCCAGCGGCTTGCCCCCCAGCGCGGTGAACCCGCCCAGCCGCAGCTCCGGCCGGCCGCGGATCGACAGCAGCGGCATCACCCGATACTGCGCCAGCGCCACCGCCTGGCGCTCGGAATAGAGCCGCTCGGTGCAGGGCAGCGCCACCTGTTCCCCATCCGGGCCGATATAGACGTAATAGGGAATATCCCCCACGCCCATCACCGTGCCCAGGCGCATCTTCGCCCCCTGCTGGGCGTTGGTCTCCGCCAGCAGCAGGCCCGGGATCAGCGCCGGATGCCCCCACAGCATCCCGGCCAGCCCCTCCTGGCGGGTGAACTCCTCGAACGCGAAGCTGTCGATCGGGTCGGTCTTTTTCCCATACGGCAGGCGCAGCAGAAAGCGTGGCGTGGCCAGCCCGAGCCAAGCCGCGGCCGGCAGGTCGAACAGCGCGCCGAAGGCATCCTGCACCAGCGGGTTCTGCTCGTGCATCGGCGTCGCCAGCGCATCGGGCGCGATGGCGGCGATGAACGGCGCCCCGGCGCCGGCGGCGATCTGGGCGATCCGCCCCAGCAGGTCGGCATGCGGCGGCACCAGCTCGAACCCGTAGAGCCCGATCACCGCCGAGATCGGCCCCTGATGCGCATCCAGCGCCGGCTGCTCGGCCAGCATCCCGAACAGGCCCGCATCCGCCAGGCTGTCGGACGCCGCCAGATCCGCCGCCAGCTCCTCGGCCGAGACGTCGTAGAGGATGATCTCCATATTGGCGCCGGTCTCGATGCGGCGGACCAGCAGCTCCACCCCGCGCCAGAGCGCCTCGGCGGTCTGGAAATCCGGATGGTGCAGCACCCGGCGCATCGCCGCCGACAGCGCCTCGTCCACCTGCGCCACCAGCGCGTCCTGCCGCGGGTCCTTGGCCGGCTTGATGAACGGGCCCACCAGCCGGGCGATCAGCGCGTCAGCCTCCGCCTCCTCCGGGCGCGGGGCCGCCGGGGCGCCGATCAGCCGGGCGAAATCCGACAGTCGCGCCGCCGCCACCGAGGCCCCGCGGGCACGCCGCTTCGGCGGCGCCAGATGTTCGGCCCCGCTCCAGCCCATCACCTGCTTGGCCGCCTTCTCGAACCCGGCGCGGTTGTTGAGGTTGCGGCGGAGTCCCCGCAGCTCCTCGAACAGGGAGACATTGGCCACCAGCTGGTCGGGGTGGAAATCGTCCATCGCCCCGATCGGCACCATCACCGCCCCTTCCTCGGTCAGCGGCAGCGCCAGCTCGATCTTCATCCGCGCCAGCACGTCGTCGAGGTTATCGACATCGACCCGGATCGGCTTGCGGGTGGCGAGCGCGGCGCCAGTTTCGAGCTTGCCGGCATTGGCGCGGCCGGAAAAATCGCCGAGCAGGGCGAGGCGGAACTTCTTGCCCGGCGCCGCCGTCTTCGCCACCGCGCCCAGGCGGCCGAAATTGACCTGATAGTCCATCCGCGTGCTCCCTGCCGGCCGATTTGTCTCGGCGCCGAGGCTATCATGGGCTATGATTGCGGCGAAAGCCCGTAACCCGGGAGGTACGCGTGGCGCGAAAGGACCCGCCGGAACTGACGGCGCGGTGGTGGCAGGCCAACCAGCCCAAGGGGCTGCGCGCCGCGCCCAAGCTGGAAATCGCCCTGCGGGCCTGGGAATCGGCGCGCAAGCGGCTGGACCGCGAGATCGACGAAGACTCGCTCGAACAGGCCGAGGACCGGCTGGAGCAGGTGGAAGACACCGCCCACGCCGCCGCGGCCGAGGCCGAGAAGTCGAAGACCATCCCCGACGGGGCAGAGCTGGCCACCGCGCTGCGCCGGCTCGACCGCGATATCGCCACCGAGCGCAAATACCTCGAAAAACTCGCCGACGATCTGGCGGCGCAGGATTTCGCCACCCCGGCGGCGTTCCGGACCTATCTGCTGAAAGCGCTGAAACGGGTCCATGGCGGGTTGCGCATGAACTTCGCCCTGGCCTTGGGCCAGAAGGCCGAGGACAGCCGGATGGCGCTGCATCGGTCCAAGGGCGGCAAGGCGCTGATGGGGTTGCTGGTGCGGGAGACCGGGATCCACGCCGTGACCTGGGGCACCGCCGCCGGCGACGAGAAAAAGGGGGACGTCCTGACCCTGGCGGTGGAGGGCAAGCCGCTGTCCGGCATGGCCCGCCGCGGCAGGGAGATGCTGAAGGAGCACCAGCCGCTGCCGTTCAAGCAGATGCGCCTGACCGACGGCGAGCAGGAGCTCGCCGAGACCGAGGATTAG
>JAKBCO010000238.1 GCA_021807785.1 Pseudomonadota bacterium | reverse complement strand
ACGCGTCCCGCTACGGCGTGGTCGCGCTGGAGGCGGGGCGGGTGCGCGCCTTCCACGAACGCCCGGCGGCGGGCGGCGGCGGGACCATCAACGCCGGCGTCTATGCGCTGGACCGCGCGATCCTGGATCGCATCCCTCCGGTCGCCTCGATGGAGCGCGATATCCTGCCCGCCCTGGCCGCCGCCGGGCAGCTGGCGGGCACCCTGGCCGAGGGCTGGTTCATCGATATCGGCATCCCCGAGGACCTGGCCCGGGCGCGCGCGTCCTTGCCGGCGCGGCTGCACCGGCCGGCGCTGCTGCTGGACCGCGACGGGGTACTGAACCATGACCATGGCTATGTGGGCAACCGCGCGCGGTTCGACTGGATGGCGGGGGCGAAGGCGGCGGTGCGGGCGGCGACCGAGGCCGGCTGGCACGTCTTCGTGGTGACCAACCAGTCCGGCGTCGGCCGCGGCTATTACGGCGCCGAGGCGGTGCGCGACCTGATGGGCTGGATCGGCGACAGCTTGCGCGAAGCCGGCGGCACCCTCGACGACTGGCGCTTCTGTCCCGACCACCCGGACGCCGCTCTCCCGGCCTGCCGCCGGGCCAGCGAATGGCGCAAGCCCGGCCCCGGCATGATCCTGGACCTGCTGCGCGCCTGGGAGATCGACCCCGCCCGGGCGCTGCTGGTGGGGGACCAGCCGACCGACCTCGCCGCCGCCGCCGCCGCGGGGTCGCGCGGTGTCCGCTTCCCCGGGGGCGATCTCGCGGGCTTCATCGGACCGCTGATCGGCGGGAGCGCGCATTGACACCGCCGCGCTTGCGTGAGACCCGCAGCGCCGACGCGCGCCCCGCGGAGAGTGAGATCGTGCCCCTGCCCCGCCCTGCCCTGGCCCTGCTTGCCGCTCTCGCGCTCGGCGGGTGCAGCGTGCTGGTTCCGCCGCGCCAGATCCGGGGCAACCTCGTGAGCGCGTCCGAACTGGCGCAGCTGCACCCCGGACGCACCACGCAAGCGCAAGCCCGCACGCTGCTGGGTTCCCCCACGGTGAAGGGGACCTTCGACCAGAACAACTGGTATTACATCTCCGAGGTCACCCGCCAGTCGATCGGCGGGACCCAGTCGGTGCTGAACCAGGACACGGTGGTGCTGCATTTCGCCGCCAACGGGGTGCTGGCGCGGGTGCATCGGATCACCCGCAAGGATGCGCTGGCGGCGCCGATCGTGGCGCGCACCACCCCCTCGCCCGGCGGCACCGCCGGGTTCTTCCAGCAGTTGTTCGGCAATGTCGGGCGATTCGGGCCGGGGCTGGGCAACCAAGGGGGAGGTGGCGGGTCGTTCGGCGGCGCGCCGACCCATTGAGGCAGGCCGTGCCCAGCGGCATCCGTCGCCTGGCCCCGCTGCTCGTGCTGTGGCTGGTCGCGGCGGCGCCGGCGCCGGTCGCGCTGCTGGCGCATCGGGCGCTCTACCGCCTGACCCTGGTCGATGGCCGCGGCAACGTGGTGGGCGGGACCGGGCTGATGGGCTTCCAGCTGGCCCATGCCTGTCCGGGCTGGCAGGTGACCCAGCGGCTCGAAATGACCGTGACCAATACCGAGGGCGCGCGGACCCAGATGGTCACCGCCTACCGGACCTGGGAATCGGCGGGCGGCAGCAGGCTGCGCTTCCGCATGACCCAGACCACCGACGGGCGGATCGCCGCCGAGACCGAGGGCACCGCGCGGCTCGCCGGCCCCGGCGGGGCGGGGGCGGTGGATTACCTGCGCCCGGGCGGGCCGCATCGGGTGGCGCTGCCGGCCGGCACGCTGTTCCCGCTGGCGCAGACCAGGGCGCTGATCGCCGCCGCCCTGGCCGGCAAGCGCTTCCTGTCCGCGCCGCTGTTCGACGGCACCGGGGCGCATGGCGCGACGCCCTCCTCCATGGTCGTGCTGGCGAAGCTGCCGCCGGGGCCGGCGCCGTCGCCGCTGCTGGCGGCGTTGCCCAGCGTGCGGATGCAGCTCGCGTTCTTCGGCCATGACCCGGAGGCGGTCGGGCCGGATTTCCAGACCACGGTGCGCTACTGGGCCAACGGGGTGGCCGGCACGCAGGTGATGGATTTCGGCGATTTCGTGATGAAGGCGCGGCTGATCGCCTTCCATCCGCTGCCCGATCGCTGCCCGCGCTGAGCGCCGCCCGGTTGCCCCGAGGCGCCCGCCCGTCTATCCACCGTCCCACGTCAACCCCGATTTGCGAGGCACCATGAGCGGAAGCGACTCTATCCGAATTCTCGGAATCAGCGGCAGCCTGCGCCGCAGCTCGTTCAATTCGGCCGCACTGCGCGCCGCCGCCGAGCTGGCGCCGGCCGGCATGAGCATCGAGATCCACGACATCGGCGACCTGCCCCTCTACAACGACGATGTTCGCGCCGCCGGCTTCCCCGCCCCGGTCGCCGCCCTGCGCGAGAAGATCAAGGCCGCCGACGGGCTGCTGTTCGCAACTCCGGAATACAACTATTCCACCTCCGGCGTGCTGAAGAACGCGATCGACTGGGCCTCGCGCCCGCCCGAGCAGCCGTTCGACGGCAAGCCGGTGGCGATCATGGGCGCCTCCCCGGGCGCGCTGGGGACGGCGCGCGCGCAGTATCAGCTGCGTCAGTGCTTCATCTTCCTCAATGCCCATATCCTGAACCGGCCGGAAGTGATGATCGGCGGGGCGGGATCGAAATTCGACGCCGAGGGCAAGCTGACCGACGCCGCGACGCGCGAGTTCCTGGGCACCATGCTGACCGCCTTCGCCGCCTGGGTCCGGCGCATGCGCGCCTGACCGGCGGCGCCGCGCGATGACCGCGGCCACGGCGGCGGGGCTGTCGGCCGACCCGGCCGCGGGCCTTTCGGCCGCCGAGGCCGCGCGGCGGCTGGCGGAAGCCGGCCCGAACGCGGTCCCCGAAGCGCGCGAGGGCTGGCCCCGCGCGCTCGGCGCCAAGCTGTGGACCCCGCTCGCCTGGATGCTCGAGGCGACGGTGTTGCTGGAGCTGTTCCTCGGCCATCTGACCCAGGCCGGGGTGATCGCGGCGCTGCTGCTGTTCAACGCGGTCCTCGGCGTCACGCAGGAGGGGCGGGCGCACGCGGCGATGCTGGCGCTGCGGGCGAAGCTGGCGGTGATGGCCTCGGTGCGCCGCGACGGCGCCTGGCAGCGGATCGACGCCGCCGGCCTGGTGCCGGGGGACGTGGTGAAGCTGGCGCTGGGCGCGGTGGTGCCGGCCGATATCGCGCTGACCGGTGGCGGTGTGCTGATCGATCAGTCGATGCTGACCGGGGAATCGTTGCCGGTGGAGCGCAAGCCGGGCGAGACCGCCTATGCCGGCGCGCTGGTCCGCCAGGGCGAGGCGACCGGCACCGTCACCGCCACCGGTGCGCGCACCTATTTCGGCAAGACTGCCTCGCTGGTGCAGGAAGCGCACAGTATCAGCGGCGAGCAGCGCGCGGTGCTGGCGGTGGTGCGCGATCTGGCGCTGGTCAACGGGGCGATCGTGCTGGCGATGCTGGCCGACGCCCATGCGCGCGGGATGTCGTTCGCCGAAGCGGTGCCGCTGCTGCTGACGGCGCTGCTCGCCTCCATCCCGGTCGCGCTGCCCTCCACCTTCACCCTGGCCGCGGCGCTCTCGGCGCGGCGGCTGGTGCGCGCCGGCGTGCTGCCGACGCGGCTCGCCGCGATCAACGAGGCGGCGTCGATGAGCCTGCTCTGTTCCGACAAGACCGGCACCTTGACCGAGAACGTGCTGGCGATCCGCGACGTGGTGCCGCTGGGCGCGGCGGATGTCGGGGCGGTGCTGGGGGCGGCGGCGGCGGCGTCCTCGGATGGGGGCGATCCGGTCGATCAGGCGGTGATCGCGGCGGCGCGGGCGGCAGGGGCAGCGATCCCGGCGGTGACGGATTTCCTGCCCTTCGATCCGGGACGGAAATATGCCGAGGCGCGGCTGGCCGACGGCGCGCGGCTGCGCAAGGGCGCCCCGGCGGCGCTGTGGTCCGGCAAGCTGCCGGAGGCGGTGGCGGCGGCCGGCGCGCGGCTGGCCGCTTCGGGCAACCGGGTGCTGGCGGTGGCGCGACAGGATGCGGCGGGAACGGCGCCGATCGGGCTCCTGGGGCTCGCCGATCCGCCGCGCGCCGATGCGCCCGGCCTGATCGCGTCGCTGGAGGGGTTGGGCGTGCGGGTGGTGATGGTGACCGGCGACGCGCCGGAGACGGCGGGCGTGATCGCCCGCGCGGTCGGCATCCGGGGCGAGACCTGCACGGCGGCGATGCTGGCGACGCTGGATGCGCCCGACGATTACGGCGTGTTCGCCGGTGTGTTCCCGGAGCAGAAGTTCCGGCTGGTCCGGCTGTTCCAGCGCGCCGGCCAGGTGGTGGGCATGTGCGGCGACGGCACCAACGATGCCCCTGCCCTGCGCCAGGCGCAGATGGGGATCGCGGTCTCCTCCGCCACCGACGTCGCCAAGGCGGCGGCGGGGCTGGTGCTGACCACGCCCGGGCTTTCCGGGATCCTGGACGCGATCCGCGAGGGGCGGGCGGCCTTCGCGCGCATCCGCACCTATACCCTCTCGATGGTGGTGCGGAAAATTGCGTTCGTGCTCTATCTGGCGCTGGGGCTGGCGCTGACCGGCCATGCGGTGCTGACGCCGCTGTTGATGGTGCTGCTGCTGATCGTCAACGATTTCCTGACCATGGCGATCACCACCGATCGCGCCGCGGCGAGCGCGCATCCGCGCAGCTGGCGGGTCGGGCGGATCATCCTGGAGGGCGGCGCGCTGGGCGTGGTCACGCTGGGCTTCGTCACGATGCTGCTGCTGATCGGGCGCGACGGGTGGCGGCTCGATCTGGCGCAGCTGCGGACCTTGTCGTTCCTGGGGCTGATGCTGGCGGTGCAGGCCAATATCTATGTGGTGCGGGAGG
>JAKBCO010000024.1 GCA_021807785.1 Pseudomonadota bacterium | reverse complement strand
ACGGATTCGCCTCCGGGGGCTTCGGCGCCGGCCTTGCCGGCCTGGTCGCCGCGACCGGCGCCGAGGCCGAGGCCGTCCGCCGCACCATCACCGGCGGGCATTTTCGCCTGGCGCTGCAACCGGTGGTGGCTTTGGCGGACCGCGCACTCCATCATTACGAGGCCCTGCTGCGTCCCGACCCGGCCATCGCCGGCCCGCGCGGCACCCAGGAATTCGTCACCATCGCCGAGGCGGTGGGGCTCGCCGAAATGCTCGATCTCGCGGTGCTGCGCGCGGTGCTGGCGCGGCTGACCGAACGGCCGGACGCGCCGGTGGCCGCCAATATCTCCGGCTTGTCGCTGCAAAACCCCGATTTCCGCGCGGCGCTGCTTGCGCTGCTGCGCCCGCATGGCGGCGGGGCGCTGCTGATCGAATTCACCGAGACCGCCGAGATCGACAACTTGGCCGAGGCCGCCGAGACCTTGCGCCAGCTGCGCGGCGCCGGGGTGCCGGTCTGCCTCGACGATTTCGGCGCCGGCGGGGCCGCGTTCCGCTACCTGCGCGAATTGCGCGCCGACTTCGTGAAACTCGACGGCGGCTTCGTCCAGCGCGCCGCCGCCGGCGGGCGCGACCGCGCCATCCTGCGCAGCATGATCGAGGCGGCCCAGGCCTCCGGGGCCGCCGTGATCGCCGAGATGGTTGAGACCGAGGTGCAATGCGCGCTGATGCGCGCCCTCGGCGTGACCTTCGGCCAGGGCTGGCTATTCGGCCGCCCGCGCGGCTGGTGACGCGCCCCCGCTATCCCGGGTCGCGCAGATCGCCGGCGCGGATGCTGGCGATGGCGTTGGTCAGCGCGCCGATGGCGGCAGCTTCCGAGACGTAACGCGCCAGCACCGTCACCGCCCCGCCCAGCAGGGCCGAGGCAATGGCGAGCGGCGGCAGATTCTGCCCCAACATATATTCGATCGCCTTGTCGGTGACCGCGCCGGCATGGCTGAGCTGGGTCTCGGTGGGTTCGATCTGGGGCTCGGTCATCGGCGGGTTCCTGAGTTCAACCGGCCGCCTCGGCCGGTTCGGCGACGGGTGCGGTCTCGGCGTCCACCGCCTGCAAGGCCCACATCCGCGCATAGGTGCCGCGGGTGGCCAGCAGCGCCGCATGGGTGCCGCGTTCGGCCACCTGGCCGTCCACCAGAACGATGATCTCATCGGCATCCACCACGGTGGACAGGCGATGCGCGATCACCAGGGTGGTGCGGTGGCGGGCGGCGGCGGCCAGCGCGGCGCCGATCTCGCGTTCGGTGCGGCTGTCGAGCGCGCTGGTGGCCTCGTCCAGGATCAGGATCGGCGGGTTCTTCAGGATGGTGCGCGCGATCGCCACCCGCTGCTTCTCCCCGCCCGAGAGCTTCAATCCCCGCTCCCCCACCATGGTGTCGTAGCCGTCGGGCAGGCGCATGACGAAATCATGCACCTGCGCCAGCCTTGCGGCATGCTCGATCGCTTCCTGGGTGGCCTCGGGGCGGCCATAGGCGATGTTGTAGCGGATGGTATCATTGAAGAGCACGGTATCCTGCGGCACCACGCCGATCGCCGCGCGCAGGCTGTCCTGGGTCACCGCGCGGATGTCCTGCCCGTCGATCAGGATGCGCCCGGCGGTGGGGTCATAGAAGCGGAACAGCAGGCGCGAGAGGGTGGATTTGCCGGCCCCGGTGGGGCCCACCACCGCCAGGGTGCGCCCGGCCGGGATCGCGAGGTCGAGGCCCTTCAGGATCGGGTGATCGGGCCGATAGCCGAACTGCACGCCCTCGAACCGCACCGCGCCGCCGGCGGCGTGCAGCGCCGGCGCGCCGGGCGCGTCCGCCACTTCGGGCGGCACCGTCAGCAGCCCGAACATCTGCTCCATGTCCACCAGCCCCTGCTTGATCTCCCGATAGACGAAGCCGAGGAAATTGAGCGGCTGGTAGAGCTGCATCAGGTAGGTGTTCACCACCACGAACTTGCCCACGCTCATCTGCCCCGCCGCCACCCCGCGGGCGGCGAGCAGCATGATCCCGGCCAGCCCCACGGCGATGATGATCGCCTGGCCCAGGTTGAGCATGTTGAGCGACACCTGGCTGCGCACCGCCGCTTTCTCATACGCGGCGAGGGCGCGGTCGAACCGGCTCGCCTCGTGGGCTTCATTGCCGAAATACTTGACCGTCTCGTAGTTCAGCAGGCTGTCCACCGACTTGCCGCGCGCCTCATTGTCGGAGTCGTTCATGCGGCGGCGGATCTTCACCCGCATATCGGTGAACGCCAGGGTGAACCCCAGGTAGAGCGCCACCGCCAAGAAGGTGAGCGAGGCGAACCGCCAGTCGAAGACGTCCCACAGGATGGCGGTGACCATCAGGATCTCGAAGATGGTCGGCACCACGTTGAAAACCGCGAGCCGCAGGACCGACTGGATGCCCAGCGTGCCGCGGTCGATGGCGCGCGCCAGCCCGCCGGTCTGCCGGTCCAGATGGAAGCGCAGCGAGAGCGCGTGCAGATGGCGGAAGGTATGCAGTCCCACCCGGCGGGTGGCGCGCTGCTGGACGGCGGCGAAGACGGCATCGCGCAGCTCGGCGAAGCCGGAGCTGGCGATGCGCAGCAGCCCGTAACCCAGGATCAGCGCGAGCGGGACGGTGGCGATCCCGGCCCCCGCTTTCGGCGCCAGCGCATCGACGGCCTTGCCATAGACCAGCGGCAGCACCACCGTCGCCGCCTTGGCCAGGACCAGGAACAGCATGGCGATGCTGACCCGCGTCCGTGCGCCGAGGTCATGCTCCGGCCATAGATAGGGCAGCAGCGAGCGGATAGTCTGCCAGTGCGGCCGGCGCGCGGCTTGCGGGGACGTAACCATGAGTGTGCATGTGGCATCGGCGGCGGCGGAAGGACAGGGGGGGCTGACGCGGCATATTCGCGCCTGCCGCTCGGCCATCCTGCCGGGGCGGCGGGTGCCGCTTCGGATCGACGGGGCGGTGGTGGGCTGGATGACGCCGGAGTTCGCGACCGCCCTGGCCGGGCAGCCGTGGGTGACCGCGGAGCCACCCGGGCTCGCGGTTGCGCCGGCGCAGCTCGAACCGCTTGCCGCCGCGCTCGCCGCCGCCGGTTGGTTCCGCTGGCGGGCGGAGGCCTTCGATGTCCGCGCCGATCCCGATGGCCCGGTGCTGGCGCGGATCGACCGCGGGGCCCTGCCCTCGTTCGGCATCGGCGCCGTCGGAGTGCATGTGAACGGGCTGGTGGAGCGCCCCGATGGCACCTGGCTCTGGGTGGCCCGGCGCGCCGCCGACAAGGCGCTGGATCCGGGCAAGCTGGATCACATCGTCGCCGGCGGCGTGCCCGCGGGGCTGACCCCGGCCCAGACGCTGGTCAAGGAGGCGGCCGAGGAGGCCTCCATCCCCGCCGCCCTCGCCGCCCGCGCGGTGCCGGTGGCGCGCATCGACTACGCGATGGAGCGCCCCGAGGGGCTACGCCGCGACCGCATCCTCGCCTATGACCTCGCGCTGCCCGAAGAGTTCGCCCCGCGCGCCGCGGATGGGGAGGTGGCGGGGTTCGAACTCTGGTCCCTCGCGCGCGCGCTCGAGACGGTCCGCGCTGGCGACGCCTTCAAGTTCAACGTGAATCTGGTGCTGATCGATCTGTTCCTGCGGCGTGGCCTGGTGGCGGGCGCCGAGGCGGCGGCGCTGCGTGCGGCGCTGGATCAGGGCTGAGGGCGTCCGCCGGGTTCCCTCGCCGCCCGTCGCGTGCCAGAACGCGCGCCCCGTACCGCCCCCGGAGGTCCGCGCCCATGCCTCGTCGCAAGCCCCGCGGTCGGCCGCTCGACGGCTGGCTCGCGATCGACAAGCCCCCGGGGCTGACCAGCACTGACGTGGTGAACCGGGTCCGCCGCGCCTTCGACGCGCAAAAGGTCGGTCATGGCGGCACGCTCGATCCGCTGGCCACCGGGGTGCTGCCGCTGGCCTTCGGCGCCGCCACCAAGACCGTGCCCTATGTGATGGACGGCACCAAGCGGTATCGCTTCACCCTGCGCTTCGGCGAGGCACGCGATACCGATGACGCCGACGGGCAGGTGACCGCCACCACCGATGCGCGCCCCACCGATGCCGCCATCGAAGCCGCGCTGCCGGCCTTCCGCGGCGCGATCATGCAGGTGCCGCCGGCCTTCTCGGCCATCAAGGTGGCCGGGGAGCGGGCCTACGACCTGGCGCGCGACGGCCGCCCGCCGGCACTGGAGCCGCGCCCGGCGCGGGTGGACCGGTTCGTGCTGGTCGCCCGGCCGGACAGCGATACCGCGGTGTTCGAGGTGGACTCGGGCAAGGGCGTCTATATGCGCAGCCTGGCCCGCGATCTGGCCGCCGCCTGCGGCAGCCTGGGCCATATCGCCGCGCTGCGCCGGCTGCGGGTCGGCCCGTTCACCGAAGCCGACGCGGTGCCCCTGGACAAGATCGTCGGAAGCGATCATACGGCGCTCGCTTCCCCGGACCTTCTGGCTCCGGTCGTGACCGCGCTGGCCGACATCCCGGCGCTGGCCCTGACCGAGGCAGAGGCCGTTCGGCTCGTTCATGGTCAAGACCTCAGCTTGGTGACCCTGATGGGCCGAATTCCCGATGCCGCCGCCCCCGATGGGGGGCTGGTGCGCGTGATGGCGGGGCGCCGCGTCGTTGGTCTGGGCCGCCTGAAGGATGGGCTGCTCCAGCCGGAACGGATCCTCTGAGCCGGACGCGCCCTCTCTCTCGAACCCAGGAGTTGCTCCGATGTCGATCACCGCGGAGCGCCGCACGGCGCTGATCTCGGAACACGCCACCGGCCCCGCCGATACCGGCAGCCCGGAAGTGCAGGTGGCCCTGCTGACCGAGCGGATCACCAACCTGACCGAGCATCTCAAGTCCCACGCCAAGGATTTCCATTCCCGCCGCGGGCTGCTGATGCTGGTGGGGCGGCGCCGGAGGCTGCTGGATTATCTGAAGGCGAAGAACGCGCGGCGCTATGAGGCGCTGATCGGCAAGCTGAACCTGCGTCGCTGACCGCGGCGAAGGTGATTTTTCCGGGCTGCCCCCCATATCCGGGGCGGCTCAGGCCGACCCCCGCGCCATAGGGGCGCGGGGCAACCGCGGGGGTGCTGCCCCCGCACGCCGTGACCGCGGCGGATTTCAACCGCCGATCCAAGGGCCCCGTCGCGCGGGAGCACGGACGGCGCCTCCGGCCGCATGGCTCGCGCGCGCGGTACCCCCGCCGCGCCCCCATGCGACCCGAGACGCCGTAGCCCGCGCTGCACCGGCCAGGGATCGTCCGGCTGCCCTCCGCCGATGCCACGCGCATCGCAAGGAAGACGCATGTTCAACTATTTCCGCAAGGAACTCGACTGGGGCGGGCGCAAGCTCGTGCTGGAGACCGGCAAGATCGCCCGCCAGGCGGACGGCGCGGTGCTCGCGAGCTATGGCGAGACCATCGTGCTCTGCACCGCGGTCGGCGCGCGCAGCGCCAAGCCCGGCCAGGATTTCTTCCCGCTCACGGTGAACTACCAGGAGAAGGCGTTCGCCGCCGGCAAGATCCCCGGCGGGTTCTTCAAGCGCGAGGGGCGGCCGAGCGAGGCCGAGGTGCTGAAAAGCCGACTGATCGATCGGCCGATCCGCCCGCTGTTCCCGCACGGGTTCCGCAACGAGGTGCAGGTGATCGCCACCGTCCTCAGCCATGACATGGAGAACGATCCCGACATCGTCGCCCTGATCGGCTGCTCGGCGGCGCTGACGCTATCAGGCATTCCCTTCTTCGGCCCGGTGGCCGCCGCGCGCGTCGGCTATCGCGAGGGCCGCTACCTGCTGAACCCGACCGAGAAGCAGCTCGAGGAGAGCGTGCTCGATCTGGTGGTCGCCGGCACCGCCGAGGGCGTGCTGATGGTCGAATCCGAGGCGAAGGAACTGCCCGAGGACGTGATGCTCGGCGCCGTCACCTTCGGCCATCAGGCATTCCAACCGGTGATCGCGGCGATCGTCGAACTCGCCGAGCGGGCGGCCAAGGAACCCTGGCCGCTGCCGGAGGTCTCGGAGGCCGAGAAGACCCTCGCCGCGCGGGTCGATGCGCTGGCCCGCGCCGGCATCGCCGCCGCCTATCAGGAACGCGAGAAGCAGGCGCGCCACGCCGGGATCGATGCGGCCAAGAAGGACGCGCTGGCGGTGCTGGCGGCCGAGGGGCTCGACGCCGACAAGGCCAAGGGCGCCTTCAAGGAGCTCGAGGCCGACATCGTCCGCAACGCCATCCTCGACACCGGGATGCGCATCGACGGGCGCGACACCCGCACCGTGCGCCCGATCGTCGCCGAGGTGGGCGTGCTGCCGCGCGCCCATGGCTCGGCACTGTTCACCCGCGGCGAGACCCAGGCGCTCTGCGTCGCCACCCTCGGCACCGGGCAGGACGAGCAGATCATCGACGCGCTCGAGGGCGAGTACCGCGAGCACTTCATGCTGCACTACAACTTCCCGCCCTATTCGGTGGGCGAGACCGGGCGCATGGGCTCGCCCGGAAGGCGCGAGGTCGGCCACGGCAAGCTCGCCTGGCGCGCGGTGCATCCGCTGTTGCCGGAGAAGGAGGCGTTCCCGTACACGCTGCGCGTGGTCTCGGAAATCACCGAGAGCAACGGCTCCTCGTCGATGGCGACGGTGTGCGGCTCCTCGCTTGCGCTGATGGATGCCGGGGTGCCGCTGGCGCGCCCGGTGGCCGGGATCGCCATGGGGCTCATCAAGGAGGATCGCGGCTTCGCCGTCCTGTCCGACATCCTGGGCGACGAGGATCACCTCGGCGACATGGACTTCAAGGTGGCGGGCACCGAGAAGGGTGTCACCTCCTTGCAGATGGACATCAAGATCACCTCGATCACGCCGGATATCATGCGCATCGCGCTCGATCAGGCGAAGGACGGGCGGATGCACATCCTGGGCGAGATGGCCAAGGCCATTACCGGCGCCCGGCACGAGGTGGCGGCGACCGCGCCGCGCATCACCGTGATCAACGTGCCGAAGGAGAAGATCCGCGAAGTGATCGGCACCGGCGGCAAGGTGATCCGCGAGATCGTCGAGCAGACCGGCTGCAAGATCGACATCGAGGACGACGGCACGATCAAGATCGCGGCCTCCGAGCAGGAGCGCGCGCAGGCGGCGATCGACTGGATCCGCGGCATCGTGGCCGAGCCCGAGATCGGCGCGATCTACAACGGCAAGGTGGTCAAGACCGCCGAGTTCGGCGCCTTCGTGAACTTCCTCGGCTCCCGCGACGGGCTGGTGCATATCTCCGAGCTGCTGCCCGGGCGGGTGAACCGGACCACCGATGTGGTGAACGTGGGCGATGCGGTGAAGGTCAAGGTGATCGGCTTCGACGAGCGGGGCAAGGTGAAGCTGTCCATGCGCGTGGTCGATCAGGCGACCGGGGCCGACATCACCGACCAGGTGGGGCCGAAGGGCGGCGGCGGGCGCGACCGGTTCGAGCGGCCGGCGCTGGGGGACTGAGCGCGCATCATCAGCCATAGCCCCCTCTCCGCGACATCGCGGCGAGGGGGCCGGTTGCGGGGAGCGGCCGACTTCTTCTATGGATTCGGGGGAGGCAAGGGGATGTCGATGACCGTCGCGATCGAAGGCTGCGCTCCAGCTTCCCGCCGGATGGCGCAGCGATGAAACTCCTCAACGCCATCCGCATGGGCGGCGCCGAGATCCTGCCGCTGGTCGAAGGCGGCAAGGGCGTGTCCATCTCGAACGGCATCTCCTCGGGCCACTGGGCGGCGGCGGGCGGGATCGGCACTTTCTCGGCCGTCAACGCCGACAGTTTCGATGCCGCGGGCCGGCGCATCCCGCAGACCTATCATGGTCGCACCCGCACCGAGCGCCACGAGGAGCTGGTGGCCTACGCCATCAAGGGCGCGCTCACCCAGGCGCGGCGGGCCTACGAACTCGCCTCCGGCGCCGGGCGCATCCACGCCAACATCCTGTGGGAGATGGGCGCCGCCGAACGCATCATCACCGAGGTGCTGGAGCAGGCCAGGGGCATCATCGCCGGCATCACCTGCGGCGCGGGGATGCCCTACCGGCTGTCCGACATCGCCGCTCGGTTCGAGGTTTATTACTACCCGATCATTTCCTCGGCCCGCGCCTTCAACGCGCTCTGGAAGCGTGCCTACCACAAGACCGCCGAATTGCTGGGCGGGGTGGTCTATGAGGACCCGTGGCTGGCCGGCGGCCATAACGGGCTTTCCAACTCCGAGGACCCCACCCGGCCCGAGAATCCGTATCCGCGAGTGGTCGCGCTGCGCAAGGTGATGCGCGAATACGGGCTGCACCAGACCCCCATCATCATGGCCGGCGGCGTCTGGTGGCTGGATGAATGGGAGGACTGGATCGACAACCCCGAGCTCGGCCCGGTGGCGTTCCAGTTCGGCACCCGGCCGCTCCTGACCCGCGAATCCCCGGTCAGCGAGGCGTGGAAGAAGAAGCTGCTGACCCTGAACGCCGGCGACGTCTTCCTCAACCGCTTCTCCCCCACCGGGTTCTATTCCTCGGCGGTCAACAACGGCTTCATCCAGGAACTGCGCGATCGCAACGACCGCCAAGCGGCCTACTCGCCGGAACCCATCGGCGAGCATGTCGCCGAATACGGCGTCGGCCCGCGCAAGCGGCCGGTCTATCTGACCCCGGCCGATCTGGAACAGGTGCGCGGCTGGGAGGCGCAGGGCTTTACCGAGGCGATGCGCACCCCGGATTCTTCGCTGATCTTCGTCACCCCCGCCAAGGCGCGCGAGATCACCGCCGATCAGATCGGCTGCATGGGCTGCCTGAGCCAGTGCCGGTTCTCCAACTGGGCCCAGCACGAGGCCGAGCACACCACCGGCAAGCGCCCGGACCCGCGCAGCTTCTGCATCCAGAAGACGTTGCAGGACATCGCCCACGACGACACCCCGGAGACGGTGGAGCGCAACCTGATGTTCTCTGGCCATAACGGCTTCCGCTTTGCGCGCGACCCGTTCTACTCCAACGGGTTCATCCCCACCGTGAAACAGCTGGTCGAACGCATCCTGACCGGGCGCTGAGCCATGCCGAGTCGCAACGTGCTCTGGATCATGTGCGACCAGCTCCGGTTCGACTATCTTGGCTGCGCCGGCCATCCCACCCTGCATACGCCCAACATCGACGCGCTGGCCGCGCGCGGGGTGCGCTTCACTCGCGCCTATGTGCAATCGCCGGTCTGCGGCCCGTCGCGGATGAGCTTCTATACCGGGCGCTACATGCGCAGCCATGGCGCCAACTGGAACGGATTTCCGCTCCGGGTCGGCGAGCCGACGCTCGGGACGCATCTCGCTCCGCTCGGCGTGCGCGCGGTGCTGGTCGGCAAGACGCATATGGCCGCGGACGTGGAAGGGATGGCCGGCCTCGGCATCGATCCCGCCTCCGCGGTCGGGATCCGCGAATCGGAATGCGGGTTCGAGCCGTTCGAGCGTGACGACGGGCTGTTCCCCGCCGGCGGGCGGCGCGGCGATCCCGCCTATAACGACTATCTGCGCGGCCTCGGCTTCACCGGCGACAGCCCTTGGGAATCCTGGGCCAACGCGGCGTCCGGCCCGAACGGCGAAGCGCTGAACGGATGGCTGCTCGATCACGCCGACAAGCCCGCCCGTATCCCCGAGGAACACTCGGAAACCCCCTACATGACAAGCCGGGCGATGGACTTCATCGCCGGCGCCGAAGCCGACGGGCGGCCCTGGTGCCTGCATCTTTCCTATATCAAGCCGCACTGGCCCTATATCGCCCCGGCGCCCTACCATGCGCTCTATCGCCAGACCGACGTCATCGCCCCGGTGCGCGACGCGGCCGAGCGGGACGACCCGCATCCGGTGTTCGCTGCCTTCATGGCCCATCGCGTCTCCCGGAATTTCGCCGACGACGCGGTGCGGGCGAAGGTGATCCCGGCCTATATGGGCCTGATCCGGCAGATCGACGATCAGCTCGGCCGATTGTTCCGGTTTCTTGACGAACGCGGCCTGACGGATCGCACCATGATCGTGTTCTCCTCCGATCACGGCGACTATCTCGGCGATCACTGGCTGGGCGAGAAGGACCTGTTCCATGAGCCCTCGGTGAAGATCCCCCTTATCGTCGCCGATCCCTCGTCGGCCGCCGATGCCACCCGCGGCGGCACTTGCGAGGCGCTGGTGGAGGCGATCGATCTGGTGCCGAGCCTGGTCGAATGGTTCGGCGGGGCGCCGGCGCCCAACGTCATCGAAGGCCGGTCGTTGCTGCCCTGGCTGCGCGGGGAAACGCCCGAGGAGTGGCGCCGCCACGTCTTCTCGGAGTACGACTATTCCATGCAGGACGCGCGGCTCACCCTCGGCCAGAAGATCGCCGACTGCCGGCTGTTCATGGTCTTCGACGGCCGCTGGAAATTGATCCACGCCGTCGGGTTCCGCCCGATGCTGTTCGACCTGGGCACCGATCCCGACGAGGTCCGCGATCTCGGCGCCGATCCACGCTTCGCCCCCGAGCGCGCGCGGCTGGACGCGGCGCTGCGGGACTGGGCGCTCCGCGATCACAACCGCATCACCATGCCGGATGCGCGCATCGCCCGCTACGCAGGCGGCGCGCAACTCAAGGGCGGGATCGTCATCGGCTACCGCGACGAGGCCGAACTGGCGGCGGAACGGGCGCGACTCGGCCTGCCCTGATTTGCCTCCCCGCCCGGCGCGTGCTTGATTCGTGCCAATCGCATCTCAACGGAGGGGGAGAGAGATGTTCACTTGGTTCGGCGACCTGACGGCGCGCGAACGGCGCACCATGATCGCCTGCTTCGGCGGCTGGGCGCTGGATGCGCTGGACGTGATGATGTTCGCCTTCGTCATCCCGACGCTGATCGCGGTGCTGCATCTGACCGTCCCGCAGGCGGGCGAGTTGGCGACCATCACCCTCATCATCTCGGCCTTCGGCGGCTGGATCGCCGGGGCGCTGGCCGACCGGTTCGGCCGCGTCCGGGTGCTGCAGATCACCATCGCCTGGTATGCGGTGTTCACCTTCCTTTGCGGCGTGGCGCAGACGCCGACGCAACTGTTCTGGTTCCGTGCCATCCAGGGGCTCGGCTTCGGCGGCGAATGGGCGGCCGGCGCGGTGCTGATGGGTGAAGTGATCCGCGACAAGTATCGCGGCCGGGCGGTGGGGATCGTGCAGACCGGCTGGTCCATCGGCTGGGGCGCGGCGGCGCTGCTCTACACCTTGTTCTTCGCCATCATGCCGAAGGAGATCGCCTGGCGGGCGATGTTCTTCGTTGGCATCCTGCCGGCCTTCCTGGTGTTCTACATCCGCCGCTTCGTCGAGGAGCCGGAGATCCACCGCGAGGCGAAATCGGTTGGCAGCGCGCTCAGCCAGATTTTCGCAGCCCTGAAGCCGCCCTACCTGTCCACCACCTGGCGGGTGGCGCTGATGGTTACCGGCTCGCAGGGCGGCAGCTACGTGCTGACGATCTGGTTGCCCACCTATCTGAAGACGGTCAAGCACATGAGCTCAGTCGGCACCGGCGGCTATCTGCTGGTGCTGATCCTGGGCGCGTTCTTCGGCTTCGTGTCCGGCGCCTATCTGGCCGACGGGATCGGGCGCAAGGCGACGTTCATGATCTCGGCCATCGGCTCCGCGGTGGTGCTGCTGATCTTCATGCTGGCGCCGATCGGCAACGGCATGATCCTGCTGGTCAGCTTCATCATGGGCTACATCTCGCTGATGATGTTCTCGCCGATGGGATCGTTCATGACCGAGCTGTTCCCCACCGAGGTGCGTGGGGCTGGGCAGGGCTTCTGCTACAATGTCGGGCGCGGCCTGGGTGCGGTCTTCCCGGTGATGGTGGGCTTTCTGGCGCATCGGTTCGGGCTGGGGCCGGCGATCGCCGGCTTCGGCGTGATCGGCTACGCGGTGATGATCGTGGCCCTGCTGATGCTGCCGGAGACCCGCGGCCGATCGGCCGCCCAGGTTCCGGTTGCGGGCTGAGCGGGCGCAAACCATTTGCAAAGGGTTCCGTGTCAGAGGCGATCTGACGCGGGACCTGCCCGCTTCCTGACCCCGGACCCGAGCCATGGCTGCGCTGACCCTGCCCGACGAGCACCTGACCCTCATCAGCATGATCGCCATCCGCGGCGATGTAAGCGAGCAGCTGCAAGATATGCTGCTGCAAGGCTGGTGGCGCGATATGCCGGAAGCCCTGCTGCGGGACACCATGCACATGAGCCCCGAGCGCCGCGCCGACTTGCTGCGCGAGGCGTTCGAGACGGTGCTGCCGGAGGAACGGCCGACGATCGGCGATTTCTTCGACCGCTGGCGCGACGCGCATGAGGAGCGCCGGGCGGTGATGCACGAGGCCTGGGTGCTGTCGGAGAGTCCCGATATCCGCGGGATCGGTCAGGCGATGCTGAGTGGCGGGGAGCCGCGGCGGCGGATCACCACCGCCATGCTCAGTGCGCTCGATCAGACCTTTGCGACGCTGCTGCTTGAGCTGACGGTGCTGTATGCGCGGGCAACCGAAGCTCGGTCAGCTCGGCCGTCCGCATAGCCCGATAGACCTGCGCGGCGAGGTTCGCCGGCCAGTTGCGGCGCTGCATTTCCGTATGGGTATTGAAGAAGCGCTCGATCACCTCGGCGCCGGTGGCGGCGACGAGCAGGCTGAGATCGACATCCTGGTCCATGGCGGGTAGCGGCTCCAGACTGTCGCGCCCGATGCGCGGCGTTCATAATTCAAGACAATACACTCTCAACGCCGTGAAGTCCAGCGCCCTGGTCGTCTGAATTTGTATCAAGAATAGGACGAACCTTCTTGTGGTGGCATGACCTGACGCCACCCCGCTGCCTGCCTCCCCGATCGCGCCGTGCCCTATGGTCCTGGAGCGCATGATGGCGGCTCGGTATGTTGCGGGTCGAGGCGCCACATGTCCGCCACCCTGACCATCCCGCTGCCCGACGGCCGGGGCGCCGGCCGTCTCGCCGAGGCGGCGGTGCGCACCGAGCGGGACAAGGGTCGGGTGATGGCGACCCAGGACGGCTCGACAGGCTGATGGCACTCGAGATCGAGCGCAGCGCGATGGCGCAGACGGGAATGGGAACCGCTGACGCCTGACTGCCTGGAATGGACAGGAGAATTCTGGTGCCGACGCTCGGATTTGAACCGAGGGCCTACTGATTACGAATCAGTTGCTCTACCCCTGAGCTACGTCGGCGCGCCTCGCCCCAATACCCCCAGCCCCAAGCCGCCGCAACACCTCACCCCGGCGCCAGCATCTTCCCCGGGTTCATGATCCCATGCGGGTCCAGCGCCTGCTTCACCGCCCGCATCACCTCCACCCCCGCCCCGTGCTCCAGCGCCAGCAGCCCGCGCTTGTGCAGCCCGATCCCATGCTCGCCGGTGCAGGTGCCGCCGAAGCGGATCGCCCGCTCGCCCACCCGCATCGCCAGCCCGTCCGCGCGCGCGGTTTCGTCGGGGTCGTTCTCGTCGAACATGATACCCAGGTGGAAGTTGCCGTCGCCCACATGCCCCACCAGCGGCGCCAGCAGGCCGGTCGCGGCGATATCCGCCTCGGTCTCGGCGATGCAGGCGGCCAGTTCCGAGATCGGCACGCAGGCATCCGTGCTCATGTTCTTGCGCCCCGGTGCCGCCGCCATGCAGGCGTGATACGCATCGTGGCGCGCCTTCCACAGGCGGGAGCGATCCTCCGCCCGCTCCGCGAAGGCGAACGCGCTGCCGGCGTTCTCGTCGCACAGCGCCTGCATCGTCTCGACCTGCTCGGCCACCGCGGCGGCGGAGCCATGGAACTCCAGGAACAGGGTCGGCCGCGGCGCGTATTCGTTCAGCTTCGCGTAGGCGATGCAGACCCGCATCTGCGACGGGTTGAGATATTCCACCCGCGCCAGCGGCAGCCCGATCTGCAACGCGGCGATCACGGTGGCGATCGCCGCCTGGGTATCGGGGAACTGGCAGACCGCGGCCGAGACCACCTCCGGCAGCCCGTGCAGCCGCAGCTGGATCTCGGTGATCAGCCCGAGCGTGCCCTCAGATCCGACGAACAGCCGGGTCAGGTCCAGCCCGGCGGCGGATTTGCGCGCCCGCCCGCCGGTGGTGACGATGCGTCCGTCCGGCATCACCACCGTCAGCCCCAGCACCGCTTCGCGCATGGTGCCGTAGCGCACCGCGGCGGTGCCGGAGGCACGGGTGGCCGCCATGCCGCCCAGGCTGGCGTCCGCCCCCGGATCGACCGGGAAGAACAGCCCGTGGCCACGCAGCTCCTCGTTCAGCCGCTTGCGGGTCACCCCGGCCTGCACCCGGCAATCCAGCGCCTCCGGCGAGACCGCCAGGATGCGGTCCATATTGGTCATCGAGACGCTGATCCCGCCCCGCACCGCGGCGACATGGCCTTCCAGCGAGGTGCCGGCGCCGAACGGGACCACCGGCACATGCGCCGCGTGGCAGAGCGCCAGGATGGCGGCGACTTCCTCGTTGTCGTTGGGGAAGGCCACCGCGTCGGGCAGGCCGATGGCGGGCAGGCCCTCGCCGTGGCTGTGGTGTTCGCGCAGCGCGCGGGCGGTGGACAGGCGCTCGCCCAGTCGGGCACGAAGGGCGGCGATGACGGTTTCCATGGCGGCTTCCCGGCGCGATCGTTGGCGCGCGGGCACATGCCGCAGCGCGCGGGCGCTGTCCAGGCACGACGCCGCTTGCCGGGGCCGCCCGGGCGGCCCAGTTTGTGCCGACCGACCCAGGGATTTGCGCCATGATCCGCCTGCCCGATCCGAAGCCCGAGGTGCTCGCTCAGCGCGATGCCATCATCGCTGGCCTCCGCGCCCTGCTGCCCGAGGACGCGGTGATCGCCGATCCGGTGGAGCTGAAACCCTACGAGACCGACGGGCTCTCCGCCTATCGCCAGCCGCCGCTGGCGGTGGTGCTGCCGCGCAGCACCGAGGAAGTGGCCGCCGTGCTGCGCTTTCTGCACGCGCGCGGGGTGCGGGTGGTGCCGCGCGGGGCCGGTACCTCGCTGTCCGGCGGCGCGCTGCCGCTGGCGGATGCGGTGGTGGTGGGGCTCATGCGGATGAACCGCATCCTGAGCATCGACTACGCCGACCGGTTCGCGGTGGTGGAGGCCGGGGTGACCAATCTCGGCATCACCGGCGCGGTGGCCGGGCGCGGGTTCTTCTACGCGCCCGATCCGTCCAGCCAGCTCGCCTGCATGATCGGCGGCAATGTCAACATGAACTCGGGCGGCGCGCATTGCCTGAAATACGGCGTTACCGCCAACAACCTCCTGGGCCTGCGCCTGGTCACCATCGAGGGTGAGATCGTCGATGTCGGTGGGGCGCATCTGGACGCCGCCGGCTACGACTGGCTCGGCCTGCTGACCGGCAGCGAGGGCCAGCTCGCGGTCATCACCGAGGTCACGGTGCGCATCCTGCGTGGCCCGGAAGGCGCACGCGCCATGCTGGCCGCGTTCCGGTCGAACGAGGTCGCCGGCGCCTGCGTCGATGCGATCATCGGCTCCGGCATCATCCCGGTGGCGCTCGAGTTCATGGACCGCCCGGCGATCCACGCCTGCGAGGCGTTCGCCCATGCCGGTTATCCGCTGGATGCCGAGGCGATGCTGATCATCGAGGTCGAAGGCAGCCCGGCGGAACAGGACGACCTGCTGGGCCGCATCCGCGCGATCTGCGAGCGGCACGATCCGATCAGCCTGAAGGTCTCGCAATCGGCCGCGGAATCGGCGGCGATCTGGAAGGGCCGCAAGGGCGCGTTCGGCGCCGTGGGGCGGATCAGCCCCGATTACCTTTGCATGGACGGCACCATCCCGACCTCCCGCCTGCCGGAGGTGCTGGGGCGGATCGGGGCGATGTCGGCCGAATACGGCCTGCTGGTGGCCAACATCTTCCATGCCGGGGACGGCAACCTCCACCCGCTCATCATGTTCGACGCCAACGATCCCGAGAGCTTCCGCAAGGCGGAACATTTCGGCGCCGACATCCTCAGGCTCTGCGTGGAGGTGGACGGGTGCCTGACCGGCGAGCACGGGGTGGGGGTGGAGAAGCGCGACCTGATGGGCACGCAGTTCACCGTGACCGAGCTCGACCAGCAGCGGCGGATCAAGTCAGCCTTCGATCCTGGGTGGCTGCTGAACCCGCACAAGGTGTTCCCGCTGGCCGGGTAGCGGCGGGTGGACGCGCCGGCTCGGGCGGGAATTCCCGCCACCCTGAGGCACCCTGACGCGGCGCGGTTCTGGCTGGTGGTGATCCTGACCGGGATCGGCGCCGGGATCGGCGCCATCCTGCTGACCCGGCTGCTGGAGCTGGTCCAGCGCCTGGCCTGGCCGGGCTCCACCAATCTGCTGGACGCGGCCCGCGCCGCCGCCAGCTGGCGGCATGTGCTGATCCTGCTGGGCGCCGGGGTGCTGACCGGCGGCGCGCAGCTGGCATTGCGGCGGCTGACCAGCGGCAACGCGATCGACCTGACCGAGGCGATCTGGTTTCGCGCCGGCCGCCTGCCCGCGTTGCGCACGCTGGGCAGCGCGGTGCTGTCGGTGGTGCTGGTGGGCATGGGCAGTTCGCTGGGGCGGGAAGGCGCGCCGAAGCAGGCCGGGGCGGTGATCGCCAACACGCTGTCCGATCGCGCGCGCCTGTCCGACGAGCAGCGGCGGCTGCTGGTGGCCTGCGGTGCGGGCGCGGGGATGGCCGCGGCCTATGGCGTGCCGCTGGGCGGCGCGCTCTACGCGGTGGAGGTGCTGCGCGGGACGCTGGCGCTGCGGCTCATTCTGCCCGCCTTGCTCGCCTCCCTGATCGCCACCGCGGTGGCGTGGTTCGTACTGCCGGATACGGTGACCTACCTGATCCCGGCCTATCCCTCGGCCTGGCCGGTGGTGGTCTGGGCGGTGTTGGCGGGGCCGATCGTCGGGCTGGTTTCGGTGGCCTATGTGCGCGCGATCGCCTGGGCGGATGCGCACAAGCCGGTCGGCTGGCGGCGGGTGGTGTGGCCGATCGCCGTGCTGGGTGGGCTGGGGGTGATCTCGATCCCGTTTCCGCAGCTGCTGGGCAACGGGCGTGACGTGGCGCAGCTGGCGGTGGTGGGGCAGGTGGCGCCGCTGCTGCTGCTGGCGCTGGTGGTGCTGAAGCCGGCGGCGACGGTGGCGTGCCTGGGCAGTGGGGCACCCGGAGGGTTGTTCACGCCCTCGCTGGCGCTCGGGGCGCTGCTGGGAGGCGTGCTGGGCTATGGCTGGTCGCTGGTCTGGCCGGGGGCGCCGCTGGGTCTCTATGCGCTCTGCGGCGCCGGGGCGGTGCTGGCGGCGACGACCCAGGGGCCGGTCTCGGCGGTCGTGCTGGTGATGGAGCTGACCGGGCGAGACCGGTCCTTCATCGTGCCGCTGCTGCTGGCGGTGGTCTCGGCCACTCTGGTGGCGCGAAGCATCGAGCCGCGCTCGATCTACGACGCGCGGCTGACGGATGCGGAGGTGGCGGCGCGGCAGCGCACGCGCGAGCCGCCGGCGCATCCGGTGTGAGGGGGAGCCTCGGCATCGATCGGGAGGGTCACGTCCACCGTGCTGCCCATTCGAGCCTCCTGCGCGGATGAATGGAGCGCACCCGGCGCGAACCCGCCCCCCGCTCACCTCGCCCGCAGCGGCGCCCGGGACTGCCCGTTATGCGCCGCGGCCAAGGTCCGCAGCGCGTCCAGGAACGCTGCCCGGTCCGCGGGCGCCAGCGGGGCCAGCAGCGCCTCCTGCACCGCGCCCACCGCCGGTTCGGCGGCCTCCAGCAGCGCCGCCCCCGCCGCGGTCAGGCTCAGCCGCAGCGCGCGCCGGTCCCGCGGGTCCGGCGCGCGGGCCAGCAGCCCCCGCCCCTCCAGCACCGCGCATAGCCGCGCGGTGGAGGACCGGTCCAGCGCCGCCCGTCCGCCCAGGGTTACCTGATCCACCTCCGGCTCGGCCGCCACCGCGCGCAGCACCGCGTATTGCGGCGGCGTCAGCGCGAACGCGGCGCAGCGGTCGAGGAACAGCGCCACCGCGATCTGGTGGCAGCGGCGGATCAGATGTCCCGGACGTTCATCCAGCGCGGGCAGCTCCATCAGTCGGCGAACCGTTCATGGATGCCGATCTTGCGCTGCAACGGCGCATCATCGACCTGGAACAGAAACGCCGGCTGGCGGGTGGAGCGGTTGGCGAGCCGCACCTTGGCATGTGGCGGGGCGGCGAAGACGTCGGCATCCTCGGCGGCCCCCAGGTCGGTGCCGCCGACCTCCGCGTCCACCAAGCCGGCGACCACATGAAAGACCTTGCTGGCGCTGTCGCGCACCAGCCCAGCCGCTTCGCCCGGACGCAGCATCAGCGCCGAGAACCCCAAGGTCGGCAGGCATTCCCCGCCGGTCTCCGGGTTCACATAGGCGAGCTGCACCGCCTGGCCGGCCGGCGTGTCGGCGGCCAGCGCCACCAGCGCCTCCCGCACCTCCTCCCAGGGCCAGCGCAGCAGCGGATAGGGCGCGCGCGGCGCGGCGAGCGAGGCATAAGGCACCAGCCCGGCGCGACGGTACCGGGTGGCCGAGGCATCCGGCGCGTTGCGCGAAGGCCGGGAATCTCCTTCCACCACATAGGCCGCTTCCATCGCCACCAGCAGCGGCAGATCCAGCGCATCCATCCAGACCACCGGGCCGGTGCCGGCATGGACATGTTCGTGCCAGTTGAGCGAGGGGGTCAGGATCAGGTCGCCGCGCTGCATCGGCAGGCGCTCGCCGTTGACGATGGTGACGCCGCCCTCGCCCTCCACCACCAGCCGCACCGCGACCGGCGGGTGGCGGTGCGGGGGGGCGTTCTCCCCGGGCAGGATCAGCTGCATCCCGACATAGATGGTGCCGGAGCTGTGCAGCCCGTCGAGGCCATGGCCGGGGTTGCAATAGACCAGCACCCGCCGCTCGGCCTTCTCGATCGGGGTGAGGTCGCCGGCCTGCATCAGCAGCGGGCGCACCTCGGTGTAGCGCCAGAGGCTGGGCACGCTGCGCGGGCGCGGCGCGCCGACCGGCATGAACCCGCGCAGGCTGGGCCAGAGCGGCACCAGATTGCGCGCGGCCATGGCGTCCAGGTAGGCGCGCGGCAGCTCGTCCAGCGTGCCGAGGGTGGGGGCGTCGTTCATCCTGGGTCTCCCTTTGCTTTCGTTCAGGCGTCGAGCCCGTTGCCGCCATAGAGCCACGCCATGATATCGTACCACGCTTCGGAGGACTTCGCCGCCATGGTCGCGTTGCGGAGCGCGGCGTGGACGCCGGCGGGGTGATAGATGTGCTCGCCCACCGCGCGCGATTGCAGCTGCACCCGCGCGGTGCGCAGCAGCCGGCGGTTCTGATAGGCGGCAAGCGCCGCTGGCAGGTCGTCGGACCGCGCCGCGACCTCGTGCGCCAACGCCACCGCGTCCTCCATCGCCATGCAGGCTCCCTGGGCCATGTATTGCAGCATCGGATGGGCGGCGTCGCCGAGCAAGGCGACGCGGCCGTCGGTCCAGGTTCCGACCGGGTCGCGGTCGCAGAGGACCCAGAGCTTCCAGTCCTGGCCGTGGCGGATGATCGCCTGGGCGGTGGGGTGGATATGGGTGAAGCCGGCCATCACCTCCTCGAAGCGCACCGGCTTGCCGGCGACGGGTTCGGGGGCGTCGTTGTGGTAGGTGACCACGAGGTTGAACTGTTCCCATCCGTGCAGAGGATAATGCACCAGGTGGCATTTCGGCCCGGCCCAGAGGGTGGCGGCGTTCCAGCGAAGATGCTCCGGCATCCGCGCGGTCGGGATGACCGAACGATAGGTGGTGTGGCCGGAGACCCGAGGGGCGCCGTCGCCCACCAGCTGGCGGCGCACGCGGCTCCAGAGCCCGTCGGCGCCGATCAGCGCGCTGCCCTCGATCCGGGCGCCGTCGGCGAGCAGGGCGGTGACGGCGGCGGCGTCCTGGCGGTAGCCGATGACCTCGGCGGCGGTGCGGAGTTCGATGCGCGGGTCTTCCCGGCAGGCGCGCAGGAAGACGCCGTGCAGGTCGCCGCGGTGGATCACCGCGTAGGGGTTGCCGAAACGGGCGCGAAAGGCAGTGCCCAGATCGACATGGGTGATCTCCTCGGCGGTCAGCGCGTCCATCAGGCGGAGGCGGTCGATATAGACCGCCATGGCGCGGGCGGCGTCGCCGACGCCGAGGGCATCGAAGGCGTGAAAGGCGTTGGGGCCGAGCTGGATGCCGGCGCCGATTTCTCCGAGGGCGGGGGATTTTTCGAGGACCGTGACGCGGCGGCCGGCGCGGGCGAGGCCGATGGCGGCGGCGAGCCCGCCGATGCCGCCGCCGGCGATGAGGATGGGGTTGGTCATGCTTGGGTCCTCCGGGGGTTATGGTTGGGCGGGATGTAGCGGCAGGCAATTCGTCCGCATAGGGATTATCAGCATAGGGATTATCACTATTTCGTGAAGTATGCGACTGGTCAGGTTTGGTGTGTGAGGGCTCATGGCAATGCCATGCCTTCCGAGCCAGCGGAATTTTGGGTGAATCATTTCAACCAAATAGCAACATGGCTGATAACACGGGGACGGTGCCTGTG
>JAKBCO010000023.1 GCA_021807785.1 Pseudomonadota bacterium | reverse complement strand
TCGAGTCTACGAATTCGTGATGTTTGTCAGCGCGTTTTGGACGGAGGCAATCCGTCCGAGCGATCGCCGAGAGTTTGGCGCCGGCTGTTCGGTTTCATACAGGAGAGGCCGCTGAACTGGTTCCCGCGGCGGCATCGTGGGGTTTGTACTGGCGGGTCTTCTTCGTGATCAGCGGATCTCCCACCGCGAGAGCGGCACGACGTCGGTGGATCGTGGTGATCGCGGGGCTACCGAACAGGCGAACCGCCCCATGGCGGCCGAGATGCCGCAATCACTCCGCTGCCGATGGTTCAGCCGACTAGTGAGACGAAAACGAAAGAAATTCTGACTTCTTTGGGCTGCGTGGGCTTGTCATCGGTCGGAAATCCGCGCATTATATTTTTTCGAGACCATTCGTGGTGACGCAGAATCAAAAATGCTAACCAAAGGGAGTACCTAAGTTATGCGCGTCCTCTCTCTCACCGTGGCAGCGGCATTGACCCTTCTGTCCGGCGCTGCGTTTGCCAGCACGGTCGTGGTCTCGCCAAACAACCTCAACGGCTGGGCCTTCAGCAATCTGGACAATTACCCGTACTCGAATGCCTCAGGCGGCTTCGTCAGCGGTCCCGGCACTCCGCCGCTCGGCGCCGGCAGCGCCCAGTTCATCGTGGGAGACAGCCAGAGCAGCGAGGTTCTCTACAACCTGTCACTCGACAACGGCATGACAGTATCCGATTTCACTACATTTTCTTACGCAACTTACCGTGCCTCGCCGGTGGGTTCGAACTCGGTGCTCGAGGCGGCGCTGGCGATCAACATCGCAAGCGGCATCAACTACGAGGGCCGTCTCGTCTACGAGCCCTATCTCTCTGGAGCGACGACCCTCGACAGCACCTGGCAGACCTGGAATCCGATGACCGGCATTGGCTGGTATGAGAGCCACAACGCGTCGGGAACCTGTTCGATGAGCACTCCGTGCAGTTGGACGACGCTGATGAGCAGCTACGGCTCGGATACGGTCGATTACGGCCTGCTGTTCAAGGCCGGCAGCGGTTGGGCCAGCTTCCAGGGCAATGTCGATGCCTTTACTGTTGGAACCAGCCTGACCACGACAACGACAACCTATAATTTCGAGGCGGCGGCGCCGGAGCCCGCGAGTATTACCGTACTCGGGTTTGCGCTTGTCGGGCTCGCCTTCGTCCGCCGCCGTACTGCCCGGGTATCGTCCCGGCGGACCTGATGGCGATCGCGGGACCACGCGTAGTGGTGGTTCGATGCGATGCTCCCCCGCTGACCGGCGGCTGTGTGGCAGTGAGGCAGGCAGGCCCGCGCTGTGGTTGATCGACCAGCGGGCGTGCCGCCCGTTTGGCACCGTCCAAACCCGACACGCCCGCCGAAGCCGCTGGCAAGACTTCCTTGATCAGGCTCCGATGATATCGGTGACCCTCGACGAAGAGTGGCCTTTCACATAAGCTGGAACCGGCCAGTGTGGGCCCTCTGGCCAACTGCGCCGGGGCGCCGTTGCCTGGGCCCGTGGAGCGTGCGGTGTCCAATCACACCGCCAGCGGCGCGTCCGACTTCACCTCCGACAGCACGAAGAAGGTCCGCACCTGCCGCACCCCCGGCAGGGCCAGGATATGGGTGCCGTGGAAGCGGGTGAAGCTGGCGATGTCATCGGTGCGGACCCGCAGGAAATAGTCCACCTCGCCGGCGACCAGATGGCAGTCCAGCACTTCCGGCAAGGCGCGCACCGCGGCCTCGAACGCGGCGAAGCTGTCGCGCGTGGAGCGGTCCAGCACCACGCCGACCAGTACCAGGGTGGGCTGGCCCAGCGCCGCCGGGTCCAGCACGGCGCGCACGGCGCGGATGACCCCGGTTGCGAACAGGCGGCGGGTGCGGGTCCAGGTGGCGGATTCACTGAGGTTCACCAGCCGTGCGAGGGCCTTGTTGGACAGGCGTCCGTCCGCCTGCAGGGCGCGCAGGATGCGGCGATCCGCGGCATCGAGGGTGGACGAATTATCCTCTGATGAATCGTCAATCATCCGAATCTCCTATCAAGAATGCCACAATACGCCGTAGGAACAATGGCAATAGATGAAAAGAACCGCAACACCTTCTTCCATGCCGGGGCTATCCGGGCGCCCGTCACAGCCCCGGAGCCCGCCATGCCGCTCGATCTCGACTCCCGATTCCCGCGCCTCAGCCTCGGTTTCTTCCCCTCCGCCCTGCACCGGCTCGATCGGCTGTCCCGCCTGCTCGGCATCGAGCTCTGGGCCAAGCGCGACGATGCCGCCTCCGGCCTCGCCTTCGGCGGCAACAAGATCCGCAAGCTCGAATACCTCGCCGCCGCTGCGGTGGCCGAAGGCTGCGACACCCTGGTCTCGATCGGCAATATTCAGAGCAACCACACCCGCCAGGTGGCCGCGGTGGCGGCCAAGCTCGGCATGAAATGCCGCCTGGTGCAGGAGGAATGGACCCGCTGGGACGATCCAGCCTACGGCCAGGTGGGCAATATCCTGCTCTCGCGCCTGATGGGCGCCACCACCATCCTGGAGGGTGCGGGCTACTCCACCGCCGAGAAGGACAGCTGGCACCGCGCGCTGGAGGCAGTGCGCCGCGAGGGTGGACGTCCCTACGCCATCCCGGCCGGCGCCTCCGATCACCCGCTGGGTGGGCTCGGCTATGCGCGCTTCGCCGAAGAACTCGCGGCCCAGGAGGCTGCGAGCGGGATGTTCTTCGACACCGTCATCACCGCCACCTGCACCGGCTCGACCCAGGCGGGCATGGTGGTGGGCTTCGCGGCGCAGGACCGCCCGCGCCGGGTGATCGGCATCGACACCGCCGCCGATGCGGCGATGACCCGCGCCGCGGTCACCCGCATCGCCCAGGCCACCGCCGACCTCGTCGGCCTCCCGCGGGCGTTGCGGGAGGACGACATCGTCATCGACCCGCGCTTCGCCGGTCCGGATTACGGGCTGCCGGACGCCGCCACCATCGCCGCCATCCGCCTCGCGGCCGAGACCGAGGGGATGCTGACCGATCCGGTCTATGAAGGAAAATCGATGGCCGGGCTGATCGCCATGGCCCGCTCGGGGGAGATCCCGCCCGGCGCGCGGGTGCTCTACGTCCATCTGGGCGGCGCGCCGGCGCTCAACGCCTATCATCGGGCGTTCGCCGCCGGGTGAACCTTGCAAGCCGGGTTTCCGCGGGGCGCGGGGCCGACCCCGCCCTCCCGTCATGGTCGGGCTTGAGCCGGCCATGACGGGGTACATGCTGGATCATCCCCGATCGGTCGGGCCCGGCGCGGCGCCGCCCGCTTACCTTTCCTTGGTGTTTTGGTCGCTGTCTCGGCGCCCCGACCCAGGATGCCGCCCATGCGCCGCCGCCCCGCCGCCCCGGAAGACCTGCTCGACGCGCTGCGCCTCATCCGCACCGACGGCGTCGGGCCGCAGGGTTTCCGCCGCCTGCTCGCCCGCTTCGGCAGCGCCGCCGCCGCCCTCGACGCGCTGCCGCGACTGGCGCGGGAGGCCGGACGTCCCAGCCCGCCCGCGATCCCCGATGCCGCCGCCGCCGCCCGCGAATGCGACCAGCTCGCCCGGCTCGGCGGGCGCTTCCTCCGCCTCGGCGCCCAGGACTACCCGCCGCTGCTCGCCCTGCTCGAGGATGCGCCCCCGCTGCTCGCCTGCCTCGGCGATCCGGCGGTGCTCGCCTTCCGCGCGGTGGCCCTGGTCGGCGGGCGCAATGCCAGCGCCAACGGGATCGTGGTCGCCGAGACCCTGGCCGCCGACCTCGCCGCCGCCGGCATCATCGTGGTCTCCGGCCTCGCGCGCGGGATCGACGCCGCCGCCCATGGCGGGGCGCTCGGCGCCGGGCGCACGGTGGCGGTGGTGGCGGGCGGGCTCGACCACCCCTATCCCGCCGAGCACACCGCGTTGCAGGCGCGCATCGCCGAAACCGGCGCGGTGGTGGCCGAGATGCCCCTCGGCACCCAGCCGCAGGCGCGGCATTTCCCGCGCCGCAACCGCATTATCGCCGGCCTGGCGCTGGGGGTGGTGGTGATCGAGGCGGCGTTGCGCTCGGGTAGCCTCATCACCGCCCAGCTCGCCCAGGACGCGGGGCGGGAGGTGTTCGCGGTGCCCGGCTCGCCGCTCGATCCACGCTCCCGCGGCGCCAACGATCTCATCCGTCAAGGGGCGACGCTGACCGAGACCGCCGCGGACGTGATCGACAACCTGCCCGACCATCCGGCGCGCCAGGGACTCGCGCGCGCGCCGCTGTTCGCGCGCGCCGCGGCCCGCGAAGCACCCCCCCAGGCGGCCCCCGAACCTGACGACGCGCCGCCGGAAGCGGTGGTGGAGGCACGGGCCCAGGTCGCCGCCCTGCTCGGCCCGGCGCCGACGGCGGTTGACGACCTGCTGCGCCGCTGCCAGTTGTCTGCCCCCGCGGTCCTGGCGGCATTGCTGGAACTTGAACTCGCCGGACGGATCGAGACCCTGCCCGGGCAGCGCGTGGCGCTGCTCGGCTCGCCCTGAAGCCCGACGCACAGGACAAAATGCCGGACGTCGTCGTCGTCGAATCTCCCGCCAAGGCCAAGACCATCAACCGCTACCTCGGTGACAAGTTCACCGTGCTGGCGAGCTTCGGCCATGTCCGCGACCTGCCGCCCAAGGATGGCTCGGTCCGGCCCGATCAGGATTTCGCGATGGATTGGGAGGCCGATGAGCGCGGCCAGCGCCAGGTCAGTGCCATCGCCCGCGCGCTCAAGGGCGCACATACGCTCTATCTGGCCACCGACCCCGACCGCGAGGGGGAGGCGATCTCGTGGCACGTGCGCGCCATGCTGGCCGAGAAGCACGCCCTCAAGGGCATCGACGTCCGCCGGGTGACCTTCAACGAGATCACCCGCAACGCCGTGCGCACGGCGATGGCGCAGCCGCGCGATCTCGATCAGCCGCTGATCGAGGCGTATCTGGCGCGCCGGGCGCTGGATTATCTGGTGGGCTTCACCCTCTCGCCGGTGCTGTGGCGCAAGCTGCCGGGCAGCCGCAGCGCGGGGCGGGTGCAGTCGGTGGCGCTGCGCCTGATCTGCGACCGCGAGGCCGAGATCGAGGCCTTCCGGGCCCGCGAGTACTGGACCGTGGAGGCGGGCTTCACCACCCCGGCCGGGGCCCCGTTCACCGCCCGCCTCACCCATCTGGACGGCAAGCGGCTCGACCAGTTCGACCTCAACACCGAGGCCCTGGCGATGCGCGCCAAGGCTGCGGTGGAGGCCGGAGAGTTCACCGTGGCCGCGGTGGAGCGAAGGCGGGTCCGCCGCCACCCGCCGGCGCCCTTCACCACCTCCACCCTCCAGCAGGAAGCCAGCCGCAAGCTGGGCTTCGGCGCCCAGCAGACCATGCGGGTCGCGCAACAGCTCTACGAGGGCGTGGACCTCGAGGGCGAGACGGTCGGCCTCATCACCTATATGCGCACCGACGGGGTGCAGATGGCCGGCGAGGCGGTGGGCGCGATCCGCGAGCACCTGCGCGCCGGCTTCGGACCCGACTATCTGCCCGCCGCTCCGCGCGAATACACCCAGAAGGCCAAGAACGCGCAGGAGGCGCACGAGGCGATCCGCCCCACCGATGTCGCCCGCGCCCCCGACCAGGTCGGCCGCTTCCTGACCCCGGATCAGCGCCGGCTCTACGAGCTGGTCTGGAAGCGCGCGGTGGCCTCGCAGATGGCCTCGGCCGAGCTCGACCAGGTGAGCGTGGACGTCACCGACGCTTCCGGCATCACGCTCCGCGCCACCGGCTCGATCATCGCCTTCGATGGGTTCCTCAAGCTCTATCGGGAAGACCAGGACGACGCGCCGGAGGACGAGGAGGGGCGGATGCTGCCGCCGATGGCGGCCCGGGACCCGCTGCGCCGCGGCGAGGTGACTGCCGACCAGCATTTCACCCAACCGCCGCCGCGCTACTCGGAAGCCTCGCTGGTCAAGAAGATGGAGGAGCTCGGGATCGGCCGGCCCTCCACCTATGCCTCGATCCTGAGCGTGCTGCAGGACCGCAACTATGTGCGGCTGGACAAGCGTCGCTTCATCCCCGAGGACCGCGGCCGGCTGGTGACCGCCTTCCTGGTCAGCTTCTTCGAGCATTACGTGGAGACCGGCTTCACCGCCGGGCTCGAGGAACAGCTCGACGAGATCGCCGAGGGCGCCGCCGACTGGCGGGCGGTGATGCGGCGGTTCTGGGACGAGTTCTCGCGCGCCGTCGATCAGACCAAGGAACTTCGCATCAGCGACGTGATCGCGGCGCTGGACCGCGATCTCGGGCCGCATTTCTTCCCCGCCCGCGCCGACGGGTCCGACCCGCGGATCTGCCAGGCCTGCGGAACCGGGCGGCTGGGGCTGAAGCTCGGCCGCTACGGCAGCTTCATCGGCTGCTCCAACTACCCGGCCTGCCAATACACCCGCCGGCTGGCGATGGAGGACGGGCAGGACAGCAGCGCCACGTTGAAGGACGGGATGCGTGAGCTCGGCCGGCACCCCGAGACCGGCGAGGCGATCACCGTCCGCCGGGGTCCCTACGGCCTCTACGTGCAGCAGGGGGAGAGCAACGGCGAGGACAAGAAGGCACCGAAGCCTCGCCGCACCTCGCTGCCGCGCGGGGTGGACGGGGACACGCTGAGCCTGGAGCAGGCGCTGGCGCTGCTGAGCCTGCCGCGGGTGATCGGCACCCACCCCGAGACCGGGCTGCCGATCGAGGCCGGGATCGGGCGCTTTGGCCCCTATGTGCGGATGGGGGCCGTCTATGGCTCGCTGGACCGCGATGACGATGTGCTGGCGATCGGCATCAACCGGGCGGTGGACCTGCTGGCGAAGAAGCTGGCCTCGGTGCGGGCGCTGGGGGCGCATCCGAAGGACGGGGCGCCGGTGAGCATCCGCAAGGGACGGTTCGGCCCCTACGCGCAGCACGGGCAGGTGGTGGCCAATCTGCCGCGCGGGGTGGCGATGGAGGAGATGAGCCTGGAGGAGGCGGTGACGCTGCTGGCCGAGAAGGGCAAGGCGCTGAAGCCGCGCGGGGCAGCGGGGCGGAAGGGCGCGGCCAAGAAGGCGGGCGCGAAGACGACGGAGGCACCAGCGGCGCCTGCGCCACGCAAGCGGGGAGTGGCCAAGAAGGCGGCGGCCAAGAAGGCGGCGCCGAAGAAGAAGGCGGCCCGGAAGGCGGGCGTATAGGGCGGGACACGATCGATCTTGGGCAATGATTGATAAAAAGTTGACCCGCGTCTCAATTTATGGTTTCTGTCCTCAACCGAGGATCGAGACCTATGCCGTCACCCGTTCTGCTCGCCGAACTGCTCGCCGCCCGGCTCTGCCATGACCTCGGCGGACCGATCGCCGGCCTTGCCGGCGCGGTGGAGCTCGCCGTCGCCGACGGCGCGGATCTTCCCGAAATCGCCGCGGCCAGCACCGAACTCGGTCTGCGGCTGCGCCTGCTGCGCGCCGCCTTCGGCACCGGCGGCATCCGGCTGGACCTGCCGCGCCTGACCGAACTGGCCCAGGCGGTGCCGGGGGCAGACCGGGTGCGCCTTGACCTCGACCTGCTGCCGCGCGGCACCAGCTTCGCGCCCTCGCTCGGGCGGGTGCTGCTCAACCTGCTGCTGCTGGTCCCCGAAGCCCTGCCGCGCGGCGGCGCATTGTCCCTGAGCCGAGTGGACGAGGCCGCCGTGCTCGCCCGCCTGTCCGGGCCACGGGCGGCCTGGCCCAACGGCTTCGCCACCTATCTGGGGGACCCGGCGGCGGCGCGGGCGGCGCTGGTGCCGCCGCGGTTCCGGCTGGGCCCCTGGATGGCGCTACTGGCGGCGCAGCTGGGGGTGCGGCTGTCGCTGCTGTTGCCGGCCGGGCGCGCGCGCGGGCCGGCGCCGTTGCTGCTGCGGGCCGAAGCGGGCGGCTGAGCCCGCCATTGCCGCCGCCCGCCCGCGCGCGGTACAACCCCCTCGGACGCCCCGCGCCCCAGCAGGAAACCCCGAGGAGAGCCGCCATGCCGGACGCCTTCATCTGCGATTTCGCGCGCAGCCCGATCGGCCGTTACGCCGGCGTCCTCAAGGACGTGCGCGCCGACGATCTGGCCGCCCATCCGATCCGGGTCCTGAAGGAGCGTAACCCCGGCGTGGATTGGGAGGCGCTCGACGATTGCTATCTCGGCTGCGCCAACCAGGCCGGGGAAGACAATCGCAACGTCGCCCGCATGGCCACCCTGCTCGCCGGCCTGCCCACCTCGGTCCCCGGTTCCACCATCAACCGCCTCTGCGGCTCCGGCCTCGATGCGGTCGGCACCGCCGCGCGCGCCATCCGTGCCGGCGAGATGGAGCTGGTCCTGGCCGGCGGGGTCGAAAGCATGACCCGCGCCCCCTTCGTCATGGGCAAGGCGAACGAGGCCTTCGCCCGCCAGGCCGAGATCCATGACACCACCATCGGCTGGCGTTTCGTCAACGGCATGATGAAGGCATTGTACGGCACCGATTCGATGCCCGAGACCGGCGAAAACGTCGCCGAGGAGTTCCAGATCAGCCGCGCCGACCAGGACGCCTTCGCCCTGCGCAGCCAGCAGAAGGCCGCCCGCGCCCAGGCCAGCGGCTTCTTCGCCCGCGAGATCGCCCCGCTCACCCTCAAGACCCGCAAGGGCGAGACGGTGGTCGATACCGACGAGCATCCGCGCGCCGATACCACCCTGGAAGGGTTGGCCAAGCTCAGGACTCCGTTCCGCAACCCGGGCACGGTGACCGCCGGCAACGCCTCCGGCGTGAACGACGGCGCGGCAGCGCTGCTGCTGGCTTCGGAGGCGGCGGCGCGGCGCCATGGGCTGACGCCGCGCGCGCGGGTGGTCGCGATGGCGACCGCCGGGGTGCCGCCGCGGATCATGGGCATCGGGCCGGCGCCGGCGGTGCGGAAGCTGCTCGCCCGGACCGGGCTTTCGGTCGGCGAGATCGACATCATCGAACTCAACGAGGCGTTCGCGAGCCAGGGGCTGGCGGTGCTGCGCCAGCTCGGGCTTCCGGATGACGCCGCGCATGTGAACCCGCATGGTGGGGCGATCGCCCTGGGCCACCCGCTGGGCGCGAGCGGGGCGCGGCTGGCGCTGACCGCGGTCAATGCCCTCGAGGAGGCGGGGGCGAAGCGGGCCATCGCCACCATGTGCATCGGCGTCGGCCAGGGGATCGCGGCGCTGATCGAGCGGGTTTAACGTCCGCCCGTCGCCGCCAAAAGCCGCAGCAACCAGCCTGAATCGCCGAACGCGCCGGAACGGGACAGCACCGTCTGCCCGTCCCACGCACCGCCAACCAGCCGTGAGACCGGCACGCCGGGCGCGCGCTCGCCCGTGACCTCCAGCGAGCGCGCGCCCAGCGTCTCGACCACCCCGCGCAGCGTGTCCCCGCCCGCCACCATCAGGGTGCCGGGACGGTCGATCCCGCCGAGCAGCCGGGCGAACAGCGCCGCGATCCGCACCCCGGCCGCCGCGCGGGTCAGCCCCGGCGGCACCACCACCGCGGCGGCGGCATGTCCCCCCGCCAGCCGGCGGGCGATCGGCGCGATCTCCTCGGCGTCCCCGCGCAGCAGGCGGTGGACGTATTTCCAGGCCGACGACAACTGCCCGACCGAGACCGGATGATCCGACCCGATCAGCGCCAGGATCGGCGGCGGCAGGTCCGGGCAGGGAACAGCGGCATGGCCGGCCAGGGCGGCGGCCAGCCCGGCGCTGCCGCACCAGAGCACGGGTCCGCCCAGCGTCCGCCCGGCCCGCACCACGGCATCGAGCGCGGCATCGGTCTCGGCGTCCCACAGGCTGACGCCGGGCGGGGCGGCATCGCCGGGGCGGCAGAGGGCGGGGGCGAGACCCTCGGCGGCCAGCGCTGCCGACAGATCCACCCCGACATCGTGCCAGGCACGGCCCTCGGCGCGGAACTGCCGCCCGCCCCGGGTCACCCGCCCCTGGGCCGGAAAGGCGGGGGCGATCACGGCGTGGGCGAACGCGCCCCGCAGCGCGCCCAGCATCGGCGCGACCGGCCCGCGCAGCAGGCTGTCGAGCTTGAGCAGCGCCGGGTCGGCATCCTCCAGCACCGGAGCCAGCAGCGCCATCACCCGTCGCGCGGTGAGCGTGTCGGCATCGCGGGTGCCGGCGCTGATCGCCACCGCCGCCGGCAGCGCCGCCGGCGGGGCGAACAGCACCGGCACCGGCCCGGCGGCAGGGACGAAGGCGGCGGCGGCATCCAGCGCGCCGGTCAGGTCATCGGCGATCAGGCGCGGCGCGCGCACCGGCCGATCAGTTGAAACATTCGAGCGGCACCACCGAGGGCCCCTCGGTGGCGTAGATCTGGCGCGGGCTCATCTTCGTGGTCTCGTCCTTCGGCGCGAGCAGGATCTTCACCCCGAGCGAGCGGGCGAAGCGCTGGGCGACGTCGCCGCGTACGGCGAAATTGACGTTCTCGGCCCGCGACGGACGCAGTTGGGCGACGCTGACGCCGATCACCGCGCCGGAACTGTCCAGCACCGGCCCGCCGGAATTGCCCGGGTTGATGGGCGTTTGCATCTGGAACTGAGCCGGGGCGCCGGCGACCTCGGTGGCGCTGACGAAGCCCGAGGAGATTTTCAGCTGGGCGCCGAGATCGAAGCTGAGCGGGTAGCCGAGCGCGGTCGCGGTCTCCCCGCCCGCCACGCGGATGTCGGGGTCGCGGAAGCGAAGCGGCGCGGTGGCGATGCCGTCCTCGCGCAGCACCGCCAGATCGTCGCGTACGTCCTGGCCCAGCACGCGCAGCGTCAGCGGGCGGCCGTCATCGCGCAGGATGGCGACCGTCCGGCAGCCATAGACCACGTGGTTGTTGGTCAGGATGTCGCCGTCGCGCGAGATGTAGAAGCCGGAGCCGCGGCCGAGCAGCGCACCCGGCTTGGCCCCGATCAGCCGCACCAGATGGGTACGGCAGAGATCGACCCGGCCGATCTGCTGGACGACCTCGTTGTCGAACACCGCGCGCAGGTCGAACACGCAGCCGCCCGCGGGCACCGCGACGGCGGCGGTGGTGCGCGGCGCGACCATCGGCGCGCCGGCCAGGCGATCGGGGCCCCAATGGTGCGAGGAGGAGGGAGAGACGAACAGATGCGCGAGCGGCACCCGATAGTCGTTGGCCACCGTGAGTGCCGGCGCGCCGGGATGGGTGCCGCCGCCGGCGGGCGTGTTGCCGATGGGGGCGTTGCCAACGGGACCGTTGAACACCGCCCCGCCGATGGCGCAGATATCGACCCGGTAGCGGTCTTCCTTCGCGCCAGAGGCATAGATGGCGCGCATGTCGTAGTCGCAATGCGCGGCCTCGCCGGGCAGCGGCAGGGCGATGCGGGTGCTCTGGCCCGGCCCGAGCGGAGCCGAGAGCCGGTCGGGACCGAAGCTGTTGCCCTGGGCGTTGCTGGGCGAGAGGTAGAAGCGTTCCACCACCGGGCCGTGATCGCTGTTGCGGACCAGCAGCGAGGTCGGGGCGGCGGTGGCGGCGCGGCCCGGTTGGGCGGCGGCGAACACCGCGTCGGAATAGCCGCAGACATTGAGGCCGAGCTGATCGGAGGTGCCGCCGTGCTGGTAGGCGACGCCGATGTCATAGATGCAGCCATCGGTGGGGGGCAGGCGGATCAGCTGGCGCTGGCCCGGCATCAGCGCGCCGCGCAGGAGGTTGGTGCCAGCGCCGCGCATCCCGCCGCGACGGAACAGCGCGCGGATGATCGGGTCCTGTCCGCGGTTGACGATGTAGATATCGGTCGGCGCCTGGGCGGAGGCTTGCGCCGGAGCTGGGGCGGGCGTGGGCCGTGCAGCGGCGGGGGCGACGAAGCTTTGGATCTCGAGCGTGCAGAGGTTGATCCGCTGACGGAACTCGCGCGCCCCGCCCTGATATTGCGCCTCCATGTCGAAGACGCAGCTGTTGGCGTCGAGGGCGATGCGCGCCGACCGGTGGGGGGCGAGCGGGCCGGTCAGGCGGTTCGGTCCCAGCGGGCCGCCGGGGCCCGGCGTCGGGGCGACGTAGAAGCCGACGATCGGCAGCGCGCCAAGATTCTTCACGGTGACCTCGTGGGTCCCGCCGGCGGGCGCGGTGGGGGCAGCGAAGCCGGTGGAACCGAAGGCGCAGATGTTGAGGTTGAGCTTGTCGGCATGGGCGCCGCCGGCGAAGCTGACATAGACGTCGCGCTGGCAGCCGCCCTGCGGGGAGAGGTGGACCATCTGGCGCTGGTTGCGCGCGAGGGCGCCGGTGAGGCGGTTGCTACCCCAGGGATGGGTGCCGGCGCGGCGGAACCAGGCGCCGGTGATCGGGGTGTCGCCCAGGTTCTGCACCGCGATGTCGTAGCGCCCGGTGGCGGGTTGCGCGGTTGCGGGGGCGGGCCGGATGGATGCCAGCAGCAGGCCGAGGAGGGCGATGAGGGCGAGGCGCGACATCCGGCGGCTCCCGGGCGGATTTGATTTGGGAAATGTCGCGCCGCGGGTGAGGGGCGTCAATCGGGATGGGGGTGGATTATTGTTTTGCTATCGCATTTTTCCCCGACATATCCGTCTTTCCGCGGAAGACGGGTATCGTCTTGGTTTGCGGGCAGCCGCCACGCCAACCCTGCGCGCGGTATGGCCATCCCGTCGTTCCCCCCGGCCGCATCCCCCACCTGCCCGGCGCCGAATGGACGGACGGGGATCGCCCTAGGCTGCCGCCGCGCGGTCCGGATGCAGCGCGCGCAGCCTTGGCGCCACCTCGCGCGCGAACAGCGTCAGGTTCTCCACCGTGTCCCGATGGTCGAGGAACCCGCCCTGGCCGAAGCACAGCAGATGTCCCACCCCGCCCATGCGGGCATCGAAATCCTTGATCTGGGCGAAGACGTCGTCGGGGGTGCCGGCGAACACCGTGTCGGTGGCCATCAGGTCTTCCACGCTGGCGCGGGTGGCGTCGATCAGGTTGCCGTTGCGGTCGGCGACGATGCGCCCCTTCTTGCGGCCCTGGCGCAGCATCGCGACATTGGCTTGGATGGTGTTGTAGCCGGGCGGGTTGGTGAAGGGCTCGGCCACCACCGGGGCAGTGCGGACGTAGCCGGCGATCTGGTCGGCGCGGCGGTGGCCCTCGGCGCGGGTGGCGCCGACGCCGATCACCGCGGCATAGGCCATCCGGTCCGCCCCCGCCTCCCAGCCGAGCTCGCGGGCCCGCGCGCGATAGGCATCGAACATTGGCTTGGCGATCCCGCCCGAGAGCAGGGTGCCCACCACATGCCCGCGCTCGGCGGCGGCGCGGCCGGTGGCGGCCGACATCCCGGTCATCCAGATCGGCGGATGCGGTTGCTGGATCGGGCGTGGCCAGATGTTGACCTGGCGGTAGTGGAAATACTCGCCCTCCCACGAGAACGGCCCGTCATGGGTGGAGAGCGCCTTCAGGATCAGGTCGTGCGCCTCCCAGTAGCGGCGCATGATGCGCGCGGGGTTGGAGTTGGCGGGGGCGATCTCGTAGGCCGCGCCCTTCACCAGCCCGAGCTCGGTGCGCCCGCCCGAGAGCACGTCGAGCCAGGCCATCTCCTCGGCGACCCGCACCGGATCGGGGCGGTTGGCGATCGGATTGCCGAGCGAGAGCAGCCGGGCGCGCTTGGTTTCCCGCGCGATGATCGCCAGCGCCATCGGCACCGAGACGGTCATGCAGGTGGCCGTCGCGTGATGCTCGTTGACCATGATGTCGAGGCCGAGCTCGTCGCAGAGCGCGAACTCGTCGAGATAGCGGTTGAGCAGGCGATGCGCCTGGTGCGGGTCGAGGGTCTCGTTCGGCAGCACCACCCGCAGCGAGCCGCGCGCGAGCCCGGCCTCCCAGGCGGGGTGGTAGGCCATTTCCGAGAAATACCAGCTGCGCATGGGGCCTCCGGCGGGTCAGCCTGGCAGCAGGAACCGGGCGAGCGCCGCGACCGCGGCCTCCGGCTGCTCCCAGAGCGGGAAATGCCCGGCATCGGCGATGATTTCGAGCCGCGCGTCGGGCAGCGCGGCCTGCCACTGCGCGCCATAGGCGGGCGTGACGATGCCGTCCGCCGCCCCCCACAGCAACAGGGTGGGCGGGCGGATGCGGTGCAGCCAGTGGCGCAGCCGCGGGTTGTGCATGTAGGGCTTCCAGCCGAACAGGGCGAAGGCCTCGCGCCCGCGCGCGATCGCGGTGAGGTCCGCCTCCGGCAGGACGGTGGTGTCCTGCTCGCCGCGCGCCGGGTCGGCCCAGGCGGCGGCGAGGTAGTCGTCGTGCCCCATCGCGTGCATGTCGGCGATGTCGCGCTGGGTCACGGCTCCGAACTTGACCCCGAGCGGGGCGATCAGCGCCAGCCGCGCGAAGCGGCCCGGCTGGCGCACCGCCATTTCGGCCGCGATCCAGCCGCCGAAGCAGGCGCCCGCCAGCGCCGCGCCGTCGAGATGCAGGGCATCGGCGAGGTCGAGACAGAGATAAGCCAAGTCCTCGACCGAGCCGACCCGGTCCGGCAGCGCCGAGTCGCCCCAACCGGGCAGCCAGGGCGCGATCACCCGGAATCGCCGCGCCAGCAGATCGAGCCACGGGCGCTCCGGCGCCAACCCTGCGCCGGGGTGCAGAAACAGCAGCGGCGGTCCATCGCCGCGTTCCTCCAACGCCAGCGCGATGCCGGACAGGGTGAGGCTGCGCGTCATTCCACCTCGTCCGCCAGCCGCGCCAGATGATAGGCGGTATCGCCGAAGCTATGCTCGATCACCAGGCAGCGGCGGAAGAAATGTCCGGCGGCGTATTCCTCGGTCATGCCGATGCCGCCGTGCAGCTGGATGGTCTGCTGGGAGACGAAACGCGCCGCCTGCCCATAGCCCACTTTCGCCATCGCAATGCTGCGCGCGCGTTCCGCCGCGTCCGGCTCGGTCACGCTCATCGCCGCCAGCATCGCCATGGAGCGGCCCTGCTCCATCGACATCAGCATCTCCGCCAGCCGATGCTGCACCACCTGGTTGGCGCCGATCGGCTTGCCGAACTGCTCGCGGGTGCGGGAATATTCCAGGGTCATGGCATGCATCGCTTCCATCGCCCCCACCGCCTCGGCGCCCATGGCGGCGATGCCGGCCTCCACCACCCGGGTGATGACGGGGAACGCCGCCCCCGGCTCGCCCAGCGGCTCGGCGGCGACGTCGTGCAGCGCGATCTCGGCGGCGCGGGTTTCGTCGCGCAGCGTATAGCCGCGCCGCGCCAGCCCCGCGGCATCCGCGTCCACCAGGAACAGGCCGATCCCCTCGGGGTCGGCGTCATCGCCGGCGACCCGCGCCGAGACCACCAGACGGTCGGCGGAATCGCCGTGGAAGACCACCGATTTCGCCCCGTCCAGCACCCAGCCGCCGGCCGACCGTTTCGCGGTGGTGCGGACGAAGGGGAGGTCGTAGCGCGCCTCGCGCTCGCCATGGGCGAAGGCGAGCTTCACCCGCCCCTCCGCCACCGCCGGCAGCACGGACGCCTGCTGCGCGGCGGAGCCGGCCAGTTGCAGCGCGGTCCCGCCCAGCACCACGGTGGCGAGATAGGGTTCCAACGCCAGCGCGCGGCCGAACTCCTGCATCACCAGCATCACATCGACCGGCCCGCCGCCGTAGCCGCCATGCTCCTCCGCGAACGGCAGGCCGAGCAGGCCGAGCTCGGCATAGTGCGCCCACATCGCGGGGCTCCAGCCGGCGGGGTCCTTGAGGTAGCCCTTGCGCGCCTCGAACCCGTACCGGTCGGCCATCAGGCGGGTGACGCTGTCGGCCAGCAGCCGCTGGTCGTCGGAAAGGTCGAAATCCATCAGAGCCTCAACACCGCTTTGGACAGAATGTTCTTCTGGATCTCGTTGGTGCCGCCGTAGATCGAGGCGGCACGCAGCATCAGGTAGCTGGCGGTGGATTGCTCGGACGCCTCGGCGAACAGATCGGGTTCGTTGGCCATCGCCGCGAGCTCCTGCGCCCAGACCGGGTTGGCCATCGGCCCTGCCGCGTCCATCGCGCATTCGGTGCTGGCCTGCAACAACTCGGTGCCCTTCACCTTCAGCACCGATGACAGCGGATCGGGCCTTCCGTCGGACTTCTTGGCTCCCGCCGAGACCACCCGGTACTGGGTGATCTGCAACGCCTTCATGTCCACCTCCAGCTGCGCGATGCGCTGGCGGAAGGTGGCGTCTTCGATCAGCGGTCGGCCGTTGAAGCGCACCTCGCGGGCGGCGGCTTTCGCCACCGCCACCCGCTCGCGCGACTTGCCCAGCCGGGCGATGCCGGTGCGTTCGTTGCCGAGCAGGTATTTCGCGACGTCCCAGCCGCGGTTCTCCTCATAGACCCGCATCGAGACCGGCACCTTCACGTCGTCGAAGAACACCTCGTTCAGATGATGCGAGCCGTCGATGGAGATGATCGGCCGGACGGTGATCCCCGGGGTCTTCATATCGACCAGCAGGAACGAGATCCCCTCCTGCCGCTTGGCCGCGTTCGGATTGGTGCGCACCAGCAGGAAGCACCAATCGGCGTTGTGGGCGGTGGAAGTCCAGATCTTCGACCCGTTCACCACGTAATGATCGTCCACGCGCCGCGCCGCGGTCTTGAGCGAGGCGAGGTCCGATCCCGCGCCGGGTTCCGAGAACCCCTGGCACCACCAATCGTCCAGATTGGCCGCGCGCGGCAGGAAGCGGCGCTTCTGCTCCTCGGTGCCGAACTGGATCAGCACTGGGCCGATCATGGTGATGTTGAAGGACAGCAGCTCGGGCGCGGGGGCGGCCTGATTCTCCTCGATGAAGATCATCCGCTGCACCGCCGACCAGCCCGGCCCACCCCATTCCTTCGGCCAGGAGATCGCCGCCCAGCCCTTCTTGTTGAGGATCCGTTGCCAGCTCACGGTATCCTGCTTGCGCGGCGGATGGCCGAGGCGCATCCGCTCGGCGGTATCCTTGGGCAGGTTCTCGCGGATGAAGGCGCGCACCTCGTCGCGGAAGGCGCGTTCCTCGGGGGTGAAGCGCAGGTCCATGGGCGTGGCCTTTCAGTTCAAGCGCAGATCGATGATGTGGCGCGGATCGGGGGAAAGCACGCCGCGCTCCACCTTTTTCACGATCTCGGTCAGCGCCGCGTTGGCGGGCGTGGGCAAGCCCATTTCCTCGCCCTTGTGGACCACGAAGCCGTTGAGGAACTCGATCTCGGTGCGCCGTCCCTTGACCATGTCCTGACCCATCGAGGGCCGGTGCGCCCCGCCGCCCGGCTTCGCCGCCTCGGCCAGCCGGTGCTGGTCGTAGCTGGCGGTGGCGGCGGCGTCGCCCTCGCCGGCGCGGGCGATCACCTCCGGATCCAGGTGGAGGATCTCCTCGAGGTCGTAGCCCAGCGCCTGGCCGACGCGGATCGCCTCCGAGCCCAGCCTCGCGCCGAAGCGGCGGATCGCGTCGTTGGTGAGGGTATCGCGGGTAATCATACCGGTGGCCGCCGAGATGCCGTTGCCCATCACGTTGGTGACCAGCTTCGACCAGCGCTCCCCCCAGAGATTGGAGGTAACCAGCGCCTCGTCGGCGTGATCGACCAGCCGCAGCACCGCGCGGGCGCGGTCGGTGATGCGTCCGTGGACTTCGCCGACGCGGAAGACGGTATGGCCCTTGCCGCGGCTTTTCCCGGCGGCGCGGCGGACATGCGCCGGCTCGCACAGATCGACGGTGATGGAGGAGGCGATGCAGCCCAGCACCTTGCCCCAGCCGACCACGCGCGCCACCGTCTCCTCGTTCATGCAGTTCTGCAACGAGACCACGAAGCCGTCGGGTGCGAGGTATTGCGCGATCAGCCGGGTCGCCCATTCGGTGTCGTAGGATTTCATGCAGACGAAGGCGATGTCGATCGGCTGCTCCTTGGCCAGGTGCTGGGCGTCGGTCAGGTGCAGGGCACGGACCTTGGTGGTGAATTCCTCGCCGGTGATGTGGCTGACGCGCAGCCCGCCCGCGCGCATCGCCTCGACATGCTCGGGCCAGGGGTCGAGGAAGGTCACGTCCTCGCCGGCGGCGGCCATGTGGCCGCCGGCATAGGCGCCCACCGCGCCGGTTCCCATGATGGCGATGCGGCTGCCCATGTCGTCCCCTCCGATCCCGTGTTCCTACCGGAGGGTAGCGGAGCCGGTCCCTCGGTCAAGCGGGGACGCCGGGACGCTACCCGCCGGGGCGATGGCGGCCTCGCGCGGCACGCATATCCCGAAATCGTCATCGGCGGGCGGTTTCCGGGGGCGGGCGCGGGCCCTATGTCGGTACCGCACCACAGCTGGCCTGGCCGATGTCCCTCACTCGTACCGCCGCATCGTCACCGCTCGTGAGTTCGATCTCGCTCCCCGCCTTGCTGACCGCGGCACTGCATCGCCGCGCCGAAGCCCGTCGCCGCGTCGTTGCCGCGAAACCCAGCGCGCCGGCCCGCACCGCCCCCCGAAGGCGGCGGCGCCGGCTTTCCCCTGCCGCGGCCGGCGCCTAACGTCGGGCGCGTGATCGCCCCACCGCTGCCGCCCGAATTCGCCCTGATCGCCCGGCATTTCCGCCCGCTCGCCGGTCCTGCCGGGCTGGGTCTGGCCGATGACGCCGCCCTGCTGGTCCCGCCGCCCGGGCGCGAGCTGGTGCTGACGGTGGATACCATGGTGGCGGGGGTGCATTTCCTGCCCGGCGATCCGCCCGATCTGGTGGCGCGCAAGCTGCTGCGGGTGAACCTGTCGGATCTGGCGGCCAAGGGTGCCGACCCGCTCGGCTATCTGCTGGCGCTCTCGGTCCCGCGCGCGACGCCCGATGCCTGGTTCGCCGCCTTCGCCGCCGGGCTCGCCCACGATCAGGCGGAGTTCGCCATCGCGCTGCTGGGCGGGGATACCACCGCGACGCCGGGGCCGGTCAGCCTCAGCCTGACCGCGCTCGGCCATGTCGCGCCGGGCGGGATGGTGCGCCGGGCCGGTGCGCGGGCCGGGGATGGCGTCTTCGTGACCGGGCGGATCGGCGATGCCGCGCTCGGGCTGCGCGTGGCGCGCGGCGAGCGGGCGGACCAAGCGGGCCGGCTGCTGGCGCGCTACCGCCTGCCCACGCCGCGGCTCGGGTTGGTGACCCCGGCGCGCGTGCGGGCGGCGATGGATGTCTCGGATGGGCTGGTGCAGGACCTCGGCCATCTCTGCCGCGCCGCCGGGTTGGGTGCCGAGATCGAGGCGGAGCTGGTGCCGTTCCCGCCGGAGGCCGGGCCGGAGGAGCGGGTGACGTGCCTGACCGGGGGGGATGATTACGAGCTTCTCCTGGCGGTGGCGCCGGAAGCTGAATCCGCGCTGCGATCCGCCGCGCACGAGAAGCATATCCCCCTTGCGCGGATCGGCCGCTTCCAGGCGGGGGCGGAAACTGTCATCCTGCGCGATCCCGCGGGGACGCCGATCCCGATCGGCGCCGGGGGCTGGAGCCATTTCTGACCGTCCCTGTCCGTCCACCACAGTCTGTCCGCTATCCCGGGAACGTCCGCGCCATGAATCGCAATGTGTGGCTGCTGTTCGGCTGTCAGGCGATGATGAACGCCGTGACCGGCGGCCAGGTCGTGATGGCCGCGCTCATCGGCCACCGCTTGGCGAGCGATCAGGCCCTGATCACTCTGCCGCTGGCGATCCAGATGATCTCGGTCATGGCGGGCTCGATCCCGGCCGGGTTCGTGTTTGGCCGGCTCGGGCGCCGGCCCGGGTTCTGGCTCGGCACGATCCTGTCGATCTGTGGCTGCCTGATCTACGCATTCGGCCTTTGGCGCGGCAATTTCGCGCTCTACTGTCTGGGGGCGATTCCCGGCGGCATGGGGTACGGGATCGCCCAGCATCTCCGCTTCGCCGCCGCCGAGGCCGCCACCGTCGAACAGCGCCCGCGCGCCATCGCCCTGGTCATGGCCGGCGGCGTGCTCGCCGCCGCGATCGGCCCCGAGATCGTCAAGCGCACCCATGACCTGATCCCGGCGCATGTGTTCCTCGCCACCTATTTCGCGATGCTGGTCCTGCCGCTGATCGCCGCGGTCCTGCTGATCTTCGTGCGCCTGCCGCCGCCACCGGCGCGCACCAGCCGACCGGTGCCGTTCCACGAGATCCTCGCCCGCCCGACCTTCCTGATCGCGGTGGTGGCGGGGATGGTCGCGTTCTCGTCGATGCAGCTGGTGATGGCGTCCACCCCGGTGCAGATGATGATCTGCGGCTTCGGCGTGAATGATGCCGCCGACGTGATCCGCGCCCACTCGATCGCCATGTATCTGCCCGGGTTCGTCACCGGGCGGCTGATCCAGCGCTTCGGCGCGCATGGGGTGATCTGCACCGGCGCCTTGCTGGCCGCCTTCTGCGCGGCGGTGAACCTGGGGTTCGACCCGTGGTTTTCCACCTTCATGGTGGCGCTGATGCTGCTGGGCCTGGGGTGGAACTTCATGTTCGTGGGGGCGACCGCGCTGCTGGCCACCGCGCATGACCCGCACGAGCGGGTGCGGGTGCAGGCGACCAACGATTTCATCGTTTTCGGGTCGGTCGCGGTGTCGATCCTGACCTCCGGGGCGATCGAATCCGGGTGGGGCTGGCATGCGCTGAATCTGGCGGTGCTGCCGCCGGTGGTGATCGCGGCGGCACTGGTG
>JAKBCO010000237.1 GCA_021807785.1 Pseudomonadota bacterium | reverse complement strand
CCGTCGGGCCCGATGGTGGCCAGCCGCGCCACCCGGGCCCGCTCGATGAAGGCGCGCTGCTCGGCGCTCAGCACCGGCCGGCTCAGCCGCGCCCGGGCAAGCCGAGCCCCGCGGCGCGCCCGCCGTCCCGCAGATGCTCGGTCAGGATACGGTCGATATCGGCGGTGGTCTCGGCGCGGTACCAGACGCCTTCGGGGTAGGCCACCAGGCACGGCCCGTCCTCGCAGCGATCCAGACAGCCGGCGGAGTTGATTCGTATCCCAACGAGCCCCATCTCCTTGGCCCGCGCCTTCATGTAGTCGCGCAGCCGCTCGCTGCCGCGCGCCGCGCAGCTGCCCTTCGGATGCCCGTCCGGGCGGCGGTTGGTGCAGACGAAGACATGGGTGGCGTAGTACGGCGGCGGATCGGCGGGAAGTGGGGTGCCCACAGGGACCTCGTGCGGTTGCGGCCGGCAGTTTCCACCGCGCCCGGGGCCGGCGCAACCGCGGCCGTTGCCCCTGGTTTCCGCGATCCCGTGCCTCTATGACGCAACCGGCGCCTTGCCATGGACCTTGCATGACCGATCTTGCCGACGAAATCGCCCGCCGCCGTACCTTCGCCATCATCTCCCACCCCGACGCCGGCAAGACCACGCTCACCGAACACCTGCTGCGCGCCGGCGGGGCGATCCAGCTGGCCGGCAACGTGCGCGCCAAGGGCGAGCGCCGCCGCACCCGCTCCGACTGGATGAGCATCGAGCGCGAGCGCGGCATCTCGGTGGTCACCTCGGTGATGACGTTCGCCCACAAGGGCTGCGTCTTCAACCTGCTGGACACCCCGGGCCACGAGGATTTCTCGGAGGACACCTACCGCACCCTGACCGCGGTCGATGCGGCGGTGATGGTGATCGACGCCGCCAAGGGGATCGAGGCGCGCACCCGCAAGCTGTTCGAGATCTGCCGCCTGCGCGACATCCCGATCATCACCTTCATCAACAAGATGGACCGCGAGGCGCAGGACCCGTTCGCCCTGCTCGACGAGATCGGCAACGACCTGGCCCTGGACACCGCCCCGGTCACCTGGCCGGTCGGGCGGGCGGCGGAGTTCGCCGGCACCTACGACCTGCGGGCCCGCGCGCTGCACCTGACCGCTCCGCTGACGCAGGGCGATCCGCGGCTGGTGGCGCTCGGCGAGGAGCTGGAACTGGTGACCGCGGCGCTGCCGACCTTCGATGCCGCCGCTTTCGCCGAGGGGCACCTGACCCCGGTCTGCTTCGGCGCCGCGATCAAGGGGATCGGGGTCACCGATCTGCTGGACGGGCTGGCCGAATATGGCCCTCGCCCCAGGGCGCAGAAGGCGGATGCACGGATGGTGGCGGCCGATGAGCCGGGGCTGACGGCGCTGGTGTTCAAGATCCAGGCCAACATGGACCCGAACCATCGCGACCGGATCGCCTTCGCCCGCGTCTGCTCGGGCCGGTTGGAACGCGGGATGCGGCTGCGGCAAGTGCGCACCGGCAAGCTGATCCCGCTGCACGCGCCGCAATTCTTCTTCGCCCGCGAGCGCGAGATCGCCGAGGAGGCGTTCGCCGGCGACGTGGTGGGCATTCCCAACCACGGCACCTTGCGGATCGGCGATACGCTGACCGAGGGCGAGAGCCTGACCTTCCTGGGCGTGCCCGCCTTCGCCCCCGAAATCCTGCGCCGGGTGCGCCTCGATGACGCGATGAAGGCGAAGAAGCTGCGCCAGGCGCTGGGCGAACTGGCCGAGGAAGGGGTGGTGCAGCTGTTCCGCCCGCGCGACGGCGCCGCCCCGATCGTGGGCGTGGTCGGCGCCTTGCAGCTGGATGTGCTGGCCGCCCGGCTGGCGGCGGAATACGGCGTGGCGGTGGGGTTCGACCCGGCGCCCTTCGCGGTGGCGCGCTGGGTGGGCAGCGAGGACCGCGCCGCGCTGGATCGCTTCCTGGCCGCGAACCGGACCGCGGTGGCCGACGATCTGGACGGCGACCCGGTATTCCTGGCCAGTTCCGAGTTCATGCTGCGGCGGACCATGGAGCTGACGCCGGGGGTGAGCTTCCGCGACGTGAAGGACGGGCCCCTGGCGCGGGCGGCCTGATACGGTTGGCCCCTTCGGCCGACCGTATCGCGCAGGGGTGGCGTGGCGGCTGCGCGCGAAAACAACATCCCGGCGGCGCGCCGTCCCAGCGACCGGTCATCGCGTAGCGCCGCCGGTATGAGTTGGCGCCGGCCGGCGGCTGTGCGATACGGAGGGATGACGGAGGGGTGGCCGAGCGGCTGAAGGCGGCGGTTTGCTAAACCGTTGTGCGGGGTAAACCCGTACCGGGGGTTCGAATCCCCCTCCCTCCGCCATGGATAATTCATTGATATCGCATCATTCGCTCTCTGCGCTCCCGCCGTAAGCCCGGCCGATGCGCCGGCGACGTCACCGCCACCGAACGGTTCCCCGGTCACGCGAGACGGTTCCCTGCGACCGGCAGCACCGAGGCGGAGGCGATATCTCTGCCGGGCCTCGTTGCGGCACCGCACGGCCCCGATCGCCGCCGCGGTCGGGCTGCCTGGCGCCCCGCCCGCGCACGGCCCTGCGTCGCCAGGTGGTGGTCGATCGTCCCCCATGTCCCCTGATCGGGGACGCGAGCGGCCCAGCGTTAGACTGGGCGGCAGGGCGGGAAGCCCGCCGGAAGCAGCCGTCAGCTCACGCGGCCGCGCAGGAGGCAGCAGATCGCGGTGACGGTTGCGGGAAGACGGCGGGTCGCCGGTCGAGGCGGCACAACGATCCCTTGGCCCGCCCTTTGCTTGTCCCGCGGCATCAAGCCGCCCGCTCCCTGTGAAGCTCCTCCTCGCCGACGACAATGACGCCCGTGCCCGTGCTCTCGCGCAGATCCTGGCGAGCGATCCCGGACTCGAGGTGATCCGTCTGCCGATCGGCGTCGCGCTGTCGGACGCGGTGGCCGCCCACGCCCCGGATGTGATCCTGGTGGACATGGCCCGCCCCGATCGCGATGCCCTGGAGGGCCTGCGCGACCTGACCGCCCGCGCGCCCCGCCCGGTGGTGCTGTTCGTCGATCAGGACGACCCCGAGTTCATGGAGGAAGCGATCGGCGCCGGCGTGTCCTCCTACAACGTGCTCGGGGTGCCGCCGCCGGACGTGAAGCCGATCCTGCGCGCGGCGGTGGCGCTCTTCCATCGCCACCAGCGGATGCGGGACGCGCTGCTTCTCTCGCAGCGCGAACTGGCCGAGCGCGCGACCGTCGCACGGGCCAAAGCGGTGCTGATGCGCCTGCGCCGGCTCAGCGAACCGCAGGCGCATCGCTGGCTGCAACGCCAGGCGATGACGCGCAGCCGGCGCATCGCCGAGGTGGCCGAGACCATCCTGCGCGACCATGACCCGCAACCGGGAGATACCAAGCCGTGACCGAAACCCGCGCGCGGATCGGCCTGCTGCGCCTGACCGACAGCGCCCCGGTGCTCTATGCGGCCGCCCAGGGCCTGTTCGCCCGGAGGGGGATCGACGCGGCGCTGAGCATCGAGCCGTCCTGGGCCAATATCGCCGACAAGCTCGCCTACGGCCTGCTCGACGCCGCGATCATGCTGCCGCCGCTGGCCTTGGCCGCCGCCGCCGGGCTGCGCGGGAAACGGGCGCGGATCGTCGTGCCGATGGGGCTGACCCAGGGCGGCAACGCGCTGGCTGGTACCGAGGCCCTGGCCGCCGCCCTCGGCACCGGCGATCCACTCACCCGCGCGCGCCGCTGCGTCGCCTGGCTGCGCGCCCGTCCGGCGCCGCCGCGCTTCGCCGTGGTGCATGTCTGGTCCACGCACAACCTGCTGCTGCGCTACTGGCTGGCGGCCGGCGGCGGCGATCCGGACCGTGATCTCGTCACCGTGGTGGTGCCGCCCGAACAGGTGGTGGACGCGCTCGCCGCCGGCCGGATCGAGGGGTTCTGTGCCGGCGCGCCCTGGGGTGATGTCGCCGCGGCCCGCGGCGTCGGGCGGGTGCTGCTGGGCACCTCGGCGATCTGGGGCCATCACCCGGAGAAATGCCTTGCCCTCGCCGAACCCTGGGCGGAGGCGCATCCCGCCGCGGTCACCGCGCTGCTGGGCGCCCTGCTGGCCGCGGGGAGGGCGTGCGCGGACCCGGCGAACGCCGCGCTGCTGGTCCGGCTGCTGGCGGAGGCCGGCGTGGCGGCGCCGGCGGCGGCGCTGCGCGCGGCCCTGCCCGGCGGGGAGGGGCCGGAACGGATCGGGTTCCACGCGGGCGCGGCCTGGTTCGCCTGGCACTCGCAGGCGGCGTGGTTCGTCGCGCAGATGGATCGCTGGGGCTGGCTTCCGGCCGGTCTGGATCGGGCAGGTCTGGTGCGGACGGTGTATCGCCCGGATCTGCTGGCTCCGGCCGCGGCGGCGGAGGGCCTCGACTGGCCGGAAGCGACCATCAAGCCCGAGGGCGGGCATGAGGGGCCATGGCAGTTGCCGACCCGGGGGCGGCCGCTGACGATGGGGGAAGATCGGCTCTGCGATGGAACGGTGATAGAATAAGCATATTCACCTGCATCATTCGTGAATTGAATAATACTGGGGCAAGTGGTCACTAAACGTCCACGAATACGACCCGATCACTCTCCGCATTGACGGATTTCCATGCGATCCCGGGCGGCGGCCTCTGGCATCGATCTTGCTGCAATGCACCATGCCGGCACCCCTCCCCAAGCCGGCGGGCCGGCGCCAATGGCGGCGCCAGGCCCTCGCGGACCCCGGGAGCCCCCGCCGGTCCTGACCTCCCCCGCGGACCAAGGATGGTCCGCCCGCGGGTCGCGCGCCCGCCCGGTGCCCTGGCACCGGAAAGGAGATACGCCATGTCGAAGCCCTTCCTCAAATCCGGCCACCTGCCGACCCTGATCGCCGCCTTTCTGTATTTCGACCTCAGCTTCATGGCCTG
>JAKBCO010000236.1 GCA_021807785.1 Pseudomonadota bacterium | reverse complement strand
GCGGCCTCGGCGGCGGGGTCGGCCAGCAGGTCCAGGATGGAGACCCCTGCCCCGCCGGCGCGGCGCCAGTCCTCGTGGCGCAGCAGCACATAGGCCGGCCGGCCGCGATCGGTGATGATGACCGGCCCGGCATCGGCGGCACGCTTGGCGCGGCTCACGTCCTGGTTGAAATGGCGGCTGGAGAGGGTGGTGGTCACAGCGGCGAGCTCCGGGAGTGGTCAGTATGCAGCGGGTGGTCGCGTGGGGCGCAAGAGGAATGTCGCAACGTGCCTACGCTGACAACCGCGCCAGCACCGCCTCCGGAATCTCGAAATTCGCATAAACGTTCTGCACGTCGTCGCTGTCCTCCAGCGCATCGAGCAGCTTCATCACGCCCGCCGCCTGCGCCTCGTCCAACGTGACGGTGGTGGACGGCCGCCAGTCCAGCCGCGCTTCCTCCGGCTCCCCGAACCGGGCTTCCAGCGCGTCGCGGACGGCGAAGAAATCCTCGGCGGCACAGGTGATCTCGTGGCCCTCGGGGCCGCTTTCCACGTTGTCGGCGCCGGCCTCGATCGCCGCTTCCAGCATGGTATCGGCATCCGCCGCGGCGGGCCGGTAGCGCACCACGCCGAGGCGGGCGAAGAGGAAGCTCACCGAATTGGTCTCCCCCAGCGCGCCGCCGTGCTTGGCGAAGGCGGTGCGGATGTCGGAGGCGGTGCGGTTGCGGTTGTCGGTCAGGGCCTCGATCATCACCGCCACGCCGGCGGGGCCGTAGCCCTCGTAGCGCACCTCCGCGTAATCGTCCCCGCCGGCGCCGCCGGTGGCCTTGCGGATGGCGCGCTCCACCGTGTCGCGCGGCATGTTGGCCTGGCGCGCGGCGGCCACCGCGGCGCGCAGCCGGGGGTTGAACGCCGGGTCGGCGAGCCCCTGGCGGGCGGAGACGGTGATCTCGCGGATCAGCTTGGCGAATTGCCGGGCCCGCCGCGCGTCCTGCGCGCCCTTGCGGTGCATGATGTTCTTGAACTGCGAATGGCCTGCCATGCGTCCCTGTCGGTCAGTTTTCGGTGGTCATCGGTCGGCCGGGGCGTTTACACCAACCCGCCGAGGGCGGACAGGCCGCCCGGCAGGAGCCGCGCATGTTCATCGCCATGAACCGTTTCCGCGTCCGCCCCGACGCCGCCACCGCATTCGAGCAGGTCTGGGCCCGGCGCGACAGCCGGTTGGCCGACGTGCCCGGCTTCCTGCGGTTCCACCTGCTGCGCGGTCCGGCGGCGGAAGATCACGTCCTCTATGCGTCCCATACCGTCTGGCGGTCGCGGGCGGATTTCGAGGCCTGGACGCGGTCGGAGGCGTTCCGCGCGGCGCATCGCAGCGCCGGGGACAATCGCCCGCTCTATCTCGGGCACCCCGAGTTCGAGGGCTTCGAGGCGGTCCTGGGCGGCGAGGTCGCCGGCGACGCGGCATGATCGCGGCCGATCACGACATCATCGTCATCGGCGCCGGCATGGCCGGGGCCTCCGCCGCCGCGGTGCTGGCGGAGGACTACCAGGTGGCGCTGCTGGAGGCCGAGGACCAGCCCGGCTACCACAGCACCGGCCGCTCGGCGGCGATCTGGATCCAGAACTACGGCCCGCCGGACGTGCGGCTGCTGACCGGGCGGTCGCGCGATTTCTTCGCCCATCCCCCGGACGGGTTCGCCGCGCATCCGCTGATCGCGCGCCGCCCGGTGCTGTTCCTGGCCCCCGAGGCGCAGCGCGCGGCGCTGGCGGCGATGCTGGCCGAGGGGATCGGCCTTGCCTCCATCGGCCCCGAGGAGGCGCGCCGGCTGGTGCCGGCGCTGCGCCCCGACTACGCGGTGGCGGCGGCGATCGAGGAGGATGCCTTCGACATCGACGTGGCGGCGCTGCACCAGGGGTTCCTGCGCCGTTTCCGCAGCCTCGGCGGGCGGTTGGGGCTGCGCCAGCGGGCCGGGCGGATCGCGCGCGGGCGCAGCGCCTGGGCGGTGACCACCGCCGATGGGTCGTTGCTGCACGCGCCGGTGGTGGTCAACGCCGCCGGCGCCTGGGGCGATCAGGTGGCCGCCATCGCCGGGCTGCGCCCGCTGGGGTTGCAGCCCTGCCGGCGCAGCGCCGCCATCATCGACCCCTCGCCCTGGCCGGCCGAGCACTGGCCGCTGGTCAACGACGTCGCCCATACCTGGTATGCCCGCCCCGAGGCGCGGACCCGGCTGATGGTCTCCCCGGCCGACGAGACCCCGGTGCCGCCGCAGGATATCCAGCCCGACGAGCTCGACATCGCCACCGGCATCGACCGGATGCAGCAGGCGCTGGACATCCCGGTGCGGCGGGTGGAGCACAGCTGGGCCGGGCTGCGGACCTTCACCCCGGACCGGTCGCTGGCCTTCGGCTGGGATGCGCACGCCGAGGGGTTCTTCTGGTGCGTCGGCCAGGGCGGCTACGGCATCCAGACCGCGCCGGCGGCCGGCGCGCTGGTGGCCGACATGATCGCCCGCCGCGACCCCGGGCCGGCCGGGGCGCTGCTGCCGGCGATCGACCCCGCCCGGTTCGGCTGAGCGCGTGGCGCGCGCGCCGGTATCCGCCTTGCCCCCCGATGCCGCCGCGCTGCGCGAGGCGGCGCTGGCGCATCTGGCCCGCTATGCCACCACCGAGGCGCGGCTGCGCCAGGTGCTGACCCGGCGGCTGGACCGCTGGGCGCGCGCCGCCGCCGCGTCCGGCCGAGACCCCGCGGAGGTGGCCGCCACCCGCGCCGCCGCCCTGCCCCTGGTGGTGCCGGTGGTGGCGGCGCTGGCGGCTTCCGGGGTGCTGGACGATGCCGCCTTCGCCGCAAGCCGCGCGGCGGGACTGCGCCGGGCCGGACGGTCCCGCCGCGCCATCGCCGCCGGGCTGATCGCCCGCGGCGTGGACCCGGCGCTGGCGCGGGAGAGCGTGCCCGAGGATGCGGAGGCGGAGCTGGGGGCGGCGCTGCTGCTGGCCCGGCGGCGGCGGCTCGGCCCGTTCCGCGCGGGGGCGGGGGATACGGAGACCGTGCGGCGCGAGCTCGGGGTGCTGGCGCGGGCGGGGTTTGCCGAGGCGGCCGCCCGGGCGGCGCTGGGGACCGAGCCGGCGGTGGCGGAGGCTTGGGTGGAGCGGCTGCGACGGGGGTGAGGTCGGGGGGTTGACGCGATCGTATTTCGACATATCTAAGTGCTATCGAAATTCAGTCGAAGGCCCCATGCCCCACCCCCATCGCTGTCATGACCGTCGTTTCGCGCATCGCCCGCACGGGCCCGACGCGCCCGATTTCGCCCGCCACCCGAGGCACCGCCCGCGCGCCGGGCTGCGCCGCTTCTTCGCCCATGGTGACCTGCGCCTGGTGATCCTCGGCCTGATCGCCGAGCGCCCGCGCCACGGCTACGAGATCATCAAGGCCATCGAGGAGCGAGCGGGTGGCGCCTACGCGCCGAGCCCCGGGGTGGTCTATCCGACCCTCACGCTGCTGGAGGAACTCGGCCATATCGCGCCCATCGCGGGCGACGGCGGCCCCCGCAAGCCGCATGCGCTGACCGAGGCCGGCCGCGCGTTTCTGGAGCAGAACCGCCCGGCGCTGGAGGCGCTGCTGGTGCGGATGGATGCCGCCAGGGCGGCGGCCGGCGCCGAGGCTCCGCCGCCGCCGCTGCTGCGGGCGATCGAGAACCTGAGACTGGCGCTGCGCCTGCGCTTGGGGCGCGGAGGGTTGGAGCCGGCGCAGGTGACGGCGATCGCGGCGGCGCTGGATGCCGCGGCGGTGGCGGTGGAGCAGGTGTGACCCCGCCCGTTGAAGCGGCGGGCGCAACCCCCTACCCTGCCCGGAAACCTGCCCAGGGAGGCCCGAAGATGACCGACCGCTCTGACATCGCCGCCATGACCCGCCCCAAGGGGCTGCCGTTCCGCATCGGCAAGATCGGCCATGTCGCGCTGCACGTGGCCGACCTCGCCCGCTCGGCGCGGTTCTACACCCAGATCCTGGGGTTCCAGGTCTCGGATGTCTATGACGACCGGATCATGCCGGGCGGCGCGGTGTTCCTGCGCTGCAACCCGGACCATCACGGCATCGCCCTGTTTCCGGTGGACAAGGAACAGGGCGCCGGGCTGCACCACATGGCCTTCGAGGTCGGCACCCTCGGCGAGGTGTTGCGCGCGCGCGACCATCTGCGCCGCCACGACGTGCCGATCACCTTCGAGGGCCGCCGCCGCGCCGGCTGCCAGATCGCGGTGGAGTTTCGCGACCCGGACGGGCATTGGCTGGAGATCTACTGGAACATCGACCAGGTGGGCTCGGACGGCAAGGTCCGCCCGCCGGAGGACTGGAAGGGCGTCGCCGGGATCGAGAACGCCATCGCCGACCCGGTGCGCGGCCAGGATACCTCGCTGCCGGCATGACCCCGCGCCGCGTCCGCACCACGATCCTGGACGTCGCCTATCTGGAAGCCGGCCCGGCCGATGGCCCGCCGGCGATCCTGCTGCATGGCTATCCCGACGACCCGCTCGCCTATGCGGCGGTGGCCCCGATCCTGGCCGCGCGCGGGTTGCGGGTGCTGATGCCCTGGCTGCGCGGCTACGGCGAGACCCGGTTCCTGGACGCGGCCACCCCGCGCTCCGGCCAGCAGGCGGCGCTGGGGGCGGATCTGCGCGAGTTCATGGATGCGCTGGCGCTCCCGCGCGCCATCCTGGGCGGGTATGACTGGGGCGGGCGCGCGGCCTGCGTGGTCGCGGCGCTGTGGCCGGACCGGGTGACGGGCCTGGTTTCGGCGATGGGCTACAACATCCAGAACATCGCCGCCGCCGCCCGCCCGGCACCGCCCGAGCAGGAGTTGCGCTACTGGTACCAGTGGTATTTCCAGACCGAGCGTGGCCGGGCCGGGCTCGCCGCGCATCGGGCGGCGCTGGCGCGGATGCTGTGGCGGATGTGGTCGCCGGACTGGGCGTTCTCCGAGGCCG
>JAKBCO010000022.1 GCA_021807785.1 Pseudomonadota bacterium | reverse complement strand
TAGAACGTGTTAGAGTGTGTGTCAAGATGGGAATCGGGAGGGAGGGGGATTTTCCTGACTGGCGCGTCGGGGCCGCCGGTTCCCCCACGGGCGCGCCGGTGGTATGCCCGCCGGCGCCCCGGGGCGGGGCACGGGGAAGGCCGTGGAATCTCGGATCGAGCGTCTATGCGTCGAACGGGGCCTCAAGATGACCGGCCAGCGCCGGGTGATCGCGCGCGTCCTCTCGGCCGCCGACGACCACCCCGATGTCGAGGAACTCTATCGCCGCGCCACCACCTTGGACGCGCGCATCTCCATCGCCACCGTCTATCGCACCGTGCGCCTGCTGGAGGAGCACGGCATCCTGGAACGCCGCGATTTCGGCGGCGGGCGGGCGCGCTACGAGCCCTCCGACCAGGGCCATCACTATCACCTGATCGATATCGACACCGGCAAGGTGATCGAGTTCCAGGACGCCGAGCAGGACCGGCTGATGCGCGAGGTGGCGGAACGGCTGGGCTTCGAGCTGGTCTCGCTGCGCCTCGAACTGTTCGCCCGCCGCGCCGGCCGCCCCCGCCGCGGGCGCGACGGGACGCCATGACCAGCGGCTTTCCCGAGTTGCGCGTGGGCGAGCTGGGGGTGCGGCTGGCCGAGACCGCCGCCGAGCGCGACGCCGCCGAGGCGCTGCGCTACCGCGTGTTCTACGAGGAGATGGGCGCCCACCCCTCCGCCGAGGCCAAGGCCACCCGCCGCGACCGCGACCGCTTCGACGCGGTGGCCGACCATCTGCTGGTGCTGGATCATGCCGATCCCGACCGCCCGGCGGTGGTGGGCACCTACCGGCTGATCCGGCGCGAGGCGGCGGCGGAGGCGGGCGGGTTCTATTCCGCCGACGAGTATGACCTCGCGCCGCTGCTCGCCCAGCCGGGCGGGCTGCTGGAACTCGGGCGCTCCTGCGTCGATGCCGCCTGGCGCAACCGCGCGGCGATGCAGGTGATGTGGCAGGGCATCGCCGCCTATGTGTTCCACAACCATATCGACCTGATGTTCGGCGTGGCCAGCCTGCACGGGACCGACCCCGACGCGCTGGCCCCGGCGCTGTCCTACCTCGCCGAGCATCACCTGGCCCCGCCGGAGTTGCGCCCGCGCGCCCTGCCCGGCCGCTATGTGGAGATGCGCCGGCGGCCGGCGGGGACGGTGACACCGCGCCAGGGCCTCACGCTGCTGCCGCCGCTCATCAAGGGCTATCTGCGGCTGGGCGGCTTCACCGGCGACGGCGCGGTGATCGACGACCAGTTCAACACCGTCGATGTGGCGATCGTGGTCAAGACCGCGCTGGTGGCCGAGAAATACTACCGCCACTACGAACGCCAGACGGACGGGGCGGCGTGAGCGCCGGCGCGATCGGCGCGCGCCCATGGCGCCACGCGGGAACCTGGCTCGCCGGCCTCGCCGGGTGGCGGGCGGATGCGGCGGCGCTGGGCCTCGGGGCGATCTCCGCCCTGGCGCTGCCGCCGCTCTTTCTGCTGCCGGCGCTGCTGCTGGCGGTGCCGGGCCTGCTGGTCCTGATCGGCGCCGCGCCGGGGGTGCGGACGGCGGCGCGGCGCGGGTTCTGGTTCGGGTTCGGCTGCAACCTGATCGGCCTCTACTGGGTGACCGAGGCGATCCTGGTGGAGGCGGCGAAATTCTGGTGGCTGGTGCCGCTGGCGGTGCCGGCGCTGGCGGCGGTGATGGCCGTCTTCATCGCCGCCGCCTGCGCGCTCGCCCGGCTGGCCCGCCCCGGCTGGCCGCTTGTGCCGGCGCTGGCCGGGGCCTGGGTGCTGACCGACCTGGCCCGCCAGTTCGTGCTGACCGGATTCCCGTGGAATCTGTGGGGCGCCGACTGGGCGCTGCCCGGGCGGCTGGGCGAGATCTTCATCCAGCCCGCCGCCCTGGTGAGCGTCCATGGGCTGACGCTGGCCACCATGCTGCTGGCCGGGGCGCCGCTGCTCGGCCGGCGCGGGCGCGCGGGCGCGGGGCTGCTGCTGGCCGCCTGGGTCGGGTTCGGGGTCTGGCGCCTGTCCTGGCCCGCCCCGAAGGCGCCCGGCCTGACCGCGGTGCTGGTGCAGGGCGACGTGGCCGAGGGCCAGAAATGGGACCGCGCGGTCGCCGCGCACATCTTCGCCCGCTATCTGCGACTGACGCGCGAGGGCGTCGCGGAGGCCGGCGCAAACCACACCCTGGTGGTCTGGCCGGAGACCGCCTCGCCCTATCTTCTGGGCTCGGAGCCGGCGGTGCGGCAGGCGATCGCGGCGGCGGCGGGCGGATCGCCCACCGGGCCCGCCGCGGCGCGGGTGGTGGCGCTGGTGGGGGCGGTGCGGTTCGGCGGCCATCGCCGGCCGCGCAATTCCCTGTTCGCCCTGACCGGCGCCGGCATCGTCGCCGGACTCTATGACAAGCACCATCTGGTCCCGTTCGGGGAATATCAGCCGGATTGGCTGCCGCTGCCGATCCAGCTGGTGCCGGGCGGCGGCTTCGCCCCCGGGCCGGGGCCGCGCACCCTGACCCTGCCCGGCCTGCCGCCGATCGGCCCGCTGATCTGCTACGAGGCGATCTTCCCCGGCGAGATCGTGCAGCCGGGGCATCGCCCGGCGCTGCTGGTGAACGTGACCAATGACGCCTGGTTCGGCGATTCCTCCGGCCCCCGCCAGCATCTGGTGGCGGCGCGGCTGCGCGCGGTGGAGGAGGGGCTGCCGCTGCTGCGGGCGGCCAATACCGGGATTTCGGCGGTGTTCGGCCCGCGCGGGCGGCTGGTCGCGCGGCTGGGGCTGGACCGCGCCGGGACGGTGATCGCCCCGGTGCCGGGGAAGCTGCCGGCGACGCTCTTCGCGCGGGGCGGGCTGTGGATTCCGTTCGGGCTGGCGCTGGGGGTGCTGGGGTTCGGGCTGGCCGGGAGGCGTATCGTAGGGTGAGACGTCATCGCGTCGCACAAAACAATGTCACAATCATCGGGTGCGTTGACAATTCGGGGTTGTAGATTTACGCTTCCCTAACGCTTCATGCTACTGTAGGTTGGGGACCGCAGATGATATCCGACTCCGAAAGGGAGATTCCGGTGCTTGAAGAAATCACATCCGGCGCCGCCGACCTGCCCTCTCCCGTGCCCGGTGCCGACCGGGAAGGACGGCCGAGTCCGATCGATGTTCATGTCGGTACCCGCATCCGGCTGCGCCGCACCTTGCTCGGCCTGTCGCAGGAGCGGCTGGGCGATCAGATCGGCCTGACCTTCCAGCAGGTGCAGAAATACGAACGCGGCGCGAATCGCGTCGGCGCCTCGCGGCTGTTCGATCTCGCCCGCGTGCTGGACGTGCCGATCAGCTATTTCTTCGAGGACATGCCCGACAGTGTCGCCGGCCCGCTGGCGCTGAGCGCGCGGCGGATGCACGGGCTGGCGGAGACGCAGGACCCGTTCGGTGACGATACGATGAGCCGGCGCGAAACCCTGGAACTGGTGCGCGCCTATTACCGCATCCAGGACCCGTCGGTGCGCAAGCGGGTGTTCGACCTCATCAAGTCGATGGCGCCGCCGGAATAACCGCTACGGGAAGGCCGGGCGTCCGGCCGGGCCGCGCACCCGGGGCAGGCCGATCAGGCCCCAGGGACTCGGCATCTCGCCCACCCGCACATGGATCACCGCCGGGGCGCCGGCCGCCAGCGCGTCGCGCAGCGCGCGTTCCAGCGCCGCCGGGCTGTCGGCCCGCCAGGCGCGGGCGCCGAAACTTTCCGCGAACGCGACGAAATCCGGGTTGGCGAGGTCGCAGGCGATCAGCCGGTTGCCGAACGCCTGTTGCTGGATACGGCGCACATTGCCGAACGCGCCGTCATCCATCACCACCGCCACCACCGGCAGGCCGTGGCGCATGGCGGTGGCGAGTTCGCTGGCCTGGTACATGAACCCGCCATCGCCCAGCAGCGCCACCACCGCCCGGCCCGGCCGCGCCGCCTGGGCGCCGAGGGCGGTGCCGTAGCCCCAGCCCAGCGCATCCTGATAGCCCGGGGAGATGTAGCGTCGCGGCGCGTCCACCTCCCATGCCAGCCGGGCCGCGAAGGCGAGCTGGGTGACGTCCTCCACCAGGATCCCGTCCGCCGGCAGGGCGGCGCGGAGCGCGCGCAGGAAGCCGAGCTGCGGGGCGAGCGGGGCCAGGCGCTCGGCGAACCAGGCGTGGAGCGCGGCGAGTTCGCCGGCGCGCGCCGGGCGCGGCGGGGCCGGCAGGGCGGCGAGCAGGGCGGCGAGGATCGGCGCGGCATCGCCCAGAAGGGCGGCGTCCGGGCGGTGCTGGCGGCCGGGTTCTTCCGGGTCGGCATCGATACGGATGACCCGCAGGCCGGCATCCGTCCCCCAATCGGCCAGCGGGCGCAACAGCCGCGTGCCGACGCCGATCACCAGGTCGGCGTGCTCCCAGAGACGGTGGCCTTCGGTCAGCGAGACCGCCAGCGGATGGGTGCTGGGCAGGATGCCGCGACCGCGGCGGAAGCTCATCACCGGGGCGGCGAGGCGCTCGGCCAGCGCGCGGAGCTCGGCCGCCGCGTCCAGCGCGCCGCCGCCGACGACGATCAGCGGGCGCTCGGCCTTGGCGATCAGGGCGGCGGCGCGGTCGATCGCGGCGGAATCGATGGCCGCCGGCGTGGGCGCGATGGGGGCGGCGAGGGTGACCGGGGCCGTGGCGCCCCAGACATCGATGCCGCATTCCAGCGCCACCGGCCGGCGGCGCGGGGTGGTGGCGGCGGCGAGCGCCGTGGCCACCAGCGCCGGCGCCTCGGCGGGCGCGCGGATGCGGGCGGTGAATTTGGTCAGGTGGCGCAACAGGCCGAGCTGGTCGGGCAGTTCGTGCAGATAGCCGAGGCCGCGATCGATGGCGAAGCTGGGGATCTGCCCGGCCAGGGCCAGCACCGGCGCGTCCATTCCATAGGCGCAAAGAAGAGCGGCGGCGGTGTTGAGGATGCCGGGCCCGGGCACGGCGGCGCAGACCTGCGCCCGGCCGGTCACCAGCGCCGCGCCGAGCGCCATATAGGCCGAGGCCTGCTCGTGGCGCGGATGCAGCACGCGGATGTGCTCGGGGTCGCGGGCGCAAGCGTCGAACAGCGGATCGTTGTGGACGCCGGGCAGCGCGTAGAGCGTGTCGATGCCGTGGGCGATCAGGGTGGCGATCACGGCCTCGCCGGTGGTCATCACGGCGGGCGGGCTCATGCGGCGGTGCCGTCGCGCAGGCGCCGGCGCAACTCGCCCGCGTCACGGGTCTGCACCAGCGTCGGATCGCCGCGCAGCACCTCGTGGTTCGTCACGTCGCCCTCGCGGTGGAAGCGGATGTCGAGGGTGTGGCCGCCGAGGCGGAGGTCGGTGAGCGTGAGGTCGGGCAGCCAGGGCGGCAGCCAGGGGTCGATATAGAGGGCGCCGCGCGGGGCGTCGGGTTCCAGGCCCAGCATCGCCTGCACCAGCATGAAGGCCGATCCCGCGGCCCAGGCCTGCGGGACGTTGGCGCCGAGATACTGCACCGGGAACCCGTCCGCCTGATGCGGCAGGCCGGCGTAGAGTTCGGGCACCTGGTTGAGCAGGAAATGCCCCGCCGCGCCGCTGATGGCGCGCGCGATCTGGGCCGCCTCGCGGCCGAGGCCGTAGCGCTTGAAACCGGCGGCGATGATGCCGTTGTCGTGCGGCCAGACCGAGCCGTTCTGATAGGAATACGGGTTGTAGGCGTGATGCGCGGCCGACAGGGTGCGGATGCCCCAGCCGCTGTCCATGTCGGCGGCGAGCAGCCGGGCGGCGACGCGGGCGGCGCGGTCCTCGGGAACGATGCCGGAATAGAGCAGATGGCCGGGATCGGAGGCGACCGACCAGACCGGGCGCTTCTCCCCGTCCAGCATGTAGGCGTAATAGCCTTCGTCCTCGTTCCAGAAGGTGGCGTTGAACTTCTCGAACAGGGCGGCGGCCTTGGCGCGCAGCGCGCGGGCGCGGTCGGGGCGGGCGAGGGCGTCATAGACCTCGGCCATGCGCAGCCAGGCGTCATAGACATAGCCTTGCAGCTCGCAGACCGCCTTGGGTCCCTTGACCAGCGAACCGTCCGGCCAGGACATGGAATCGCCCGAGTCCTTCCACGACATGTTCTCGTAGCCGACCGGGGAGCGGGTGGCGAATTCCTGGAAACCGTCGCCGTCGCGGTCGCCCCAGTTGTCGATCCAGTCGAGGGCGGCCTCGGCGTTCGGCAGGAAGCGCTCGAGCAGGGCGCGATCGCCGGTGGCGCGCCAGGCGGCGTGCAGGACGATGAGGTAGAGCGGCGTCGCGTCGGCGGTGCCGTAATAGGGGGTGTGCGGGACCAGCTTGAAATGCGCGAGCTCGCCCTGGCGGAGCTCGTGGAGGATCTTGCCCGGCTCGGCATCGCGCCAGTCGTCGCGCTCCTTCGCCTGCCAGCGGCCGAGCACGTCGAGGGCGCCGCGGGCGAACTCCGGCCAGACGATCAGCGATTGCAACGAGACGATCAGGCTGTCGCGGCCGAACAGGGCGACGAACCAGGGCAGGCCGGCGGCGGGGACGAACACCATGTGGTCGGTGCCTTCGACCGGCAGGCGCAGCGCCGCCATGTCCTCGATCGCCTGGCGGTAGAAGCGGTAGAATTCCTCGTTGGAGGATTGCAGCTTCAGCACCCGCTGCTGCCAGTCGGCGCGCAGGCTGGCATGTGGCAGGGTGTGCGCGTCGCGGGTGCAGAGGCGCGGGGCGTGGTGCGGGGCGCCGCCGTCCTCCAGATCGTAGAGCAGGCAGACATGCCAGGTCTGACCGGGGTCGAGGGCGATCTCGAAGCTGAGGCGGCCATTGGCATAGACGGCCTGGCTCGACCCGTTATGGGCGGTGACGGTGACGGCGCGGTGGAAATCCTGGTTGCGATAGGCGGTGCGCAGCGCCTGATCGGCATCCGACCATTCGGTGGTGATGCGGCCGCGGCGGACCATGCGGTTGGATTTGACGTCGAAAATATCGGCGAAGTCCGAGCGCAGGGCGATCTCGAGGTTGAAGCGGACCGGCTTGCCGCCGTGATTGGTGACGTCGAGATCCTCGTGCATCCCGCCGCCGATGGCGCGCGCCAGCACGAGGCCGAGGCTGCGTTCGGCGACCGGGCCGGATTCGGTCAGGAAGGCGCGGTTGCTGAGGTGGATGCGGGCATGGTCGTGGGCGACCGCGCCGCCGTTGAGCAGGTCCCAGACTTCGCCGTTGGCATAGATCGCCCAGGCCGAGATCATGCGGGTGTCGAAGAAGTAGAGGCCGCGTTCCGAGGGCCAGGCGATCTCGCCGGAAGGCGCGGTGACCAGGACGGTGTGGCCCTGGTGGATGGAGATCTGCGGCGGGCCGACCTGGACCTTGAACGACATGGGCGCGCTCCCTGTGGCGGGGGGAGGCTACACGGCCCGATGGGCGGCGTCATCGGGGTGGGGGGCGGTCTCTCGTAAGAGCAAGCATTCGACACGGAGGGCACAGAGGACCACGGGGCGGCACGGAGCAGGGAGAGGATGCCGCCGGCGCGCGACCTGACCGAGCGGGCGATCGGGCTGGCCATCGCGGTGCATCGTGGGGCTGGGCCGGGTCTGCTGGACGCCGTCGATGAAGCCTGCCTCTGCCATGGGCTCGCGCGGGGGGGGACTCGCTTTTGAACGGCGGGTCCGGGTCCCGGTCAGCTGCAAGGGCGTCCAATTCGAGGAAGGGTTCCGCGCGGACGTTCTCGTAGATCGGCGGCTGCTCCTGGACATCACGGCGGTCGCCACGCTGGTGTCCCGACGCGCAAATATCGTCATCATGTTTACGGCGTTGCGTGCTCCCGACGGGGAATCGCTCCCCTTCCGGAGCGGGGGTATCCGCAAGCGGCGCACCGCGCGCACGGTGTCCGTTGCGACATACCACCGGACTCTTCTCTCCATCTCGGGCGGTTGGCACGAACCACCCGGCGCGATTCGGTGGTCCTTCTTGGCCTCCGTGTTAAAGACTTGCGGGACGGCAAGCCCCCGCAGGAACCGCCGCGCCGGCCGCCGGCGCGCGGTATCGGGCACGAATCGGTTGCGATCGTGCAATTCCCTCCAGGCGCGCTCTCGGGCACGAAGCGGCTGACCCCGTGACGCGCGGCCACCCCCACCAGACAGCGGGGCGGACTACTCCCCCGCCCCCAGCAGCGCCCCGCGCCGGCGCGCGCCGCGGAACTGCCAGGCGAACAGCGCCACCGCGGCGCCGATCCAGAGCAGATTGAGCCCGCTCGCCCAGCCGAGCTGCCCCCACAGCACCCGCCCGCCCAGCAGCGCCGCGCGCATCCCCTCGAAGACATGCGAGGCCGGCACCAGGAAGGCCACCGCGCGCATCGGCGCCGGCAGCACCGAAACCGGGTAGAAGACCGCGGCGAACGGGGTCAGGCCGAACAGCACCGACCACGCCAGCGCCTCGGCCCCGGCGCCGTGGCGCAGGATCAGGCTGACCACCCCCAGCGCCACCGCCCAGCCCATCACCATCAGGTTGGCGAAGAACAGCACGATGACCGGCCCCAGCATGAACAGATTGAAATGATAGAGCACGAAGGCGACCAGGATCGCGGGACCGACCCCGGCCAGCACCCGCACGAAGGACATCGCCAGCAGCCCCGCCACCAGCTCGACCGGGCGCAGGGGCGAGACGAAGATATGCGCGAGGTTGCGCGACCAGAGCTCCTCCATGAAGGCGATCGCCACCCCCATCTGGCCGCGCAGCGCCACCTCCCACAGCAGCACGCCGCCCAGCAGCGCCGCCGCGGCGAGGCCGGCTTCGTGCGGCCCGCCGCCCGGCGCCGCCGCCAGCCGGGCGGCCAGGAAGCGGGCGGTGAAGCCCCAGATCAGCATCTGCAGCACCGGCCAATAGGCGAGTTCCAGCAGCCGCGGCCAGGACCGGCGATAGAGCGCGAGGTGCCGGTAGAGCAGCCCCCAGATGCGCCGCGCCGGCCCGCTCATGGCCGCGCCCCCATCGCCCGCCGGTCGCGGGCGATGTCGAGGAACACGTCCTCCATGTCATCGCGCCCGTAGCGCGCCAGCAGCGCCGCCGGGCTGCCGCGATCGACCACCCTGCCCTGCTTCATCATCAGCACGTCATCGCAGAGACGTTCCACCTCCGCCATGTTGTGGGAGGCGAGCAGCATCGCGCAGCCGCTTTCGTCGCGGTAGCGTTCGAGCCAGGTCCGCACCCAGTCCCCGGTATCGGGGTCGAGGCTCGCGGTGGGCTCGTCGAGCAGCAGCACCTCGGGGCGGTTGATCAGCGCCTTGGCCAGCGCCACCCTGGTCTTCTGCCCGGCCGAAAGCTGCCCGGATGGCTGGCGCAGGAGGGCGGTGAGGTCGAGCTCCTCGGCCAGGGTCCTGATCCGCTGTTCCAGCCGGGGCACGCCGTAGAGATGGCCATAGACGCGCAGGATCTCGGCCACCGTCAGCCGCGACGGCAGGGCGACGTAGGGGGAGGAGAAGTTCATCCGCGCGAGCGCGGTGAACCGGTCGCGGGCCATATCGACGCCGAGCACGCGGATCTGCCCGGCCGAGGGGATCAGCAGCCCGAGCAGCATGGCGATGGTGGTGGTCTTGCCGGCGCCATTGCCCCCCAGCAGCCCCACGGTGGCGCCGCGGGCGATGCGAAAGCCGATGTCATCGACGGCAAGGGTGGCGCCGTAGCGCTTGGAGAGATGTTCGACCGTGACCGCGTCCATGCGCCCTGTATGAGGCGCGAAACCGGGGCGGCCAAGAGGGGGCGGCCAAGAGGAGTACGGCCGCGCGGCGCGGACAGCGCGCCCCCCCGGTCCTCGCGGATCGGGGGGGCGAAGACGCTCAGTCCGCCGCTTCGGCTTCCGCCGGGGCGTCGAAGCCGCTCACGTGCTGGTCGAGGCGCATCAGCGCCTTGGCGAGCGACGTCCATTCCGCCTTGCCCAGGCCGCGGGCGAGTTCGTCCTCGATCTGCCGGGCGAGCGGGATCAGGTTCTGGCAGGCGGTCGCCCCCTTGCGGGTCAGCCGCAAGAGCCGCCCGCGCCCATCGGACGGGTCCTGGCTTTGTTTCAGCAGGCCGCGCGCGACCAGGCTGGCGCCGGCGCGGCTGACCTTGACCTTGTCCATCGCGGTCCGCTCGCCCACCATGCTGGGCGACAGCACGCCGTAGCGGCCGATCGCGGCCAGCACGCGAAACTCAGGGATCGATACGCCGGAAGCGTCCTCGAACCGGTGGGTCAGCATCCGGTTCACGCGCTGCGCGGCAACGGCCAGGCGGTGCGGCAGGAAATCCTCGAGCTTGAAGTCTGCGGCGACGATTTCCGGATCGGTCTCGCGTGCCGCGGGTTTCGCTTTCATAGTCTTTACTTGCTCCTTCGCAACCGGGAGGGACTCCGGCAACAACCCGGCCCCTGTCCCCGGGGTGGAGTTCCTTAGCGCGGATCGGCGGGCAACGGAATGGCCCGCCGCAACTTTTTTTGTTTCATCGGCTTCGGGGCAAGATTCCGGGGAACACATTCGCGCGCGCGGGGGGCCTTGCCTTCATCCGCCACCGCCGGCACCCTGCGCGCGGGGATGGAGTCCCCCCTCAACCGCCGCGCCAGGGCTGATGACTCCTGCCAACCCGCACCGCCGGCACCGGGCCGGTCGCGGCGGGCCGCCTGGCCGGAGACGGAACATGTTCGGTTACGCATTGATCGGCCTGGGCGGCGCGCTGGGCAGCATGGCCCGCGCCGCGGTGGCCGAAGCGGTCGCCCGCCTGACCGGGCCGGCGTTTCCCTGGGGCACCATCCTTATCAACATCACCGGTTCGTTCCTGATCGGACTGGTCGCCGGGCTGACGGTGGCGCATGGGCGCGCGCCCGGGCTGGCGGCGGCGCGCACCTTCCTGATGGTGGGGTTCTGCGGCGGCTATACCACCTTCTCCTCGTTCTCGTTGCAGACGCTCGATCTGCTCCGCGACGGGCGGGGCGCGCAGGCGGCGGGCAACGTGGTGCTCTCGGTGCTGCTCTGCCTGGGGGCGGTGGCGGTGGGGCATCAGGCCGGCGCCTCGCTGCGCGCCGCCCCGCGGCAAGCCGAGGCCGCCGGGGGCCCGGTGCTGGCGGTGATCGATCGGCCAGCCCGGGCGACGGCGGTGCTGGCGGCGGCCGGGTGGCTGCGCGCCGGGATCGGTGCCCCCGCGCTGCGCGCGCTGCTGGTGACCCCGGCCAGCGCCCCGTTCCTGCCCGACGAGGAAGTGCTCACCGCCGAACGCGCCGCCGAGGCGGATGCCGAGGCCGGCCGCGCCCGGCTGCGCGCGGCGGTCGCCGGCTGGAGCGGCGGCGGCCTGACCGAGACCGAGGAGCACCCCGCCGCCGCCATCACCGCCGCCGGCGCGCGCGCGATCGTGCTGGCCCGCCCGGGGCCGCATGATCCGCCCTGGGTGGCCGAGGCGCTGCACGCCGCCCTGTTCGCCGCCCGCGCCCCGGTGCTGGTGCTGCCGCCGGCCGGGCCGGAGCGGGCCATCGGCGCGGTGGTGGCGATCGGCTGGCGGGCCGAGGACCCGCGCGCCGCCGCCGCGCTGGACGCCGCCGCCCCGCTGCTGGCCCAGGCGCGGCGCATCCTGCTGCTGCATGTGGGTGAGGCGCTGCCGCTGCCCGCCTCCCTGCTCGGCCGGCCCGCGCGCAGCCTGGGCGTCCCGCGGAACGGCGCCGCGGCGGGCGCGGCGCTGCTCGCCGCCGCCGCCACGGAGGGGGCGGATCTGCTGGTGATGGGCGCCTATTCGCATGGCCCCTGGCGTGAGGCCTTGCTGGGTGGCATGACCCGTCACGTCCTGACCCACGCCAGCATCCCGCTGCTGCTCCGCCACTGAGCGGGCGGGAGGAGATCGCGCCGCCCATGTCCCGCCCCCCACGTCCGCGCTTTCCGGCGCCGGTTCTGGTCACCGAATCGGCGGACCTCGCCGCCCTGGTGGAACGGCTGCGCGCCGAACCGTTCGTGACGGTCGATACCGAGTTCATGCGCGAGCGCACCTACTACCCGGAACTCTGCCTGGTGCAGCTGGGCGGGGCGGCGGAGGTGGCGGTGATCGACCCGCTGGCGCCGGGGCTCGATCTTGCCCCGCTGGGCGCGTTGTTCGCCGATCCGACCGTGCTGAAAGTCTTCCACGCGGCGCGGCAGGACATCGAGATCTGCGTGCTGCGCTGGGGCGCGGTGCCGGCGCCGCTGTTCGACACCCAGGTGGCGGCGATGGTGGCCGGGTTCGGCGATCAGGTGGGCTACGACACGCTGGTCCAGCAGCTGGCCGGCGGGCAGATCGACAAGGCGCACCGGTTCTCCGACTGGTCGGCGCGGCCGCTGTCGCCGGCGCAGCTCGCCTATGCCGCCGCCGACGTGACCTGGCTGCGGGTCGTGTACCAGGGCCTGCGCGCGCGGCTGGAAGCGGACGGGCGGCTCGACTGGGTGGCGGAGGAGATGGCGGTGCTGACCGACCCCGCCACCTATCGCGCCGATCCCGAGACCGCCTGGCAGCGGCTGCGTCCGCGCAGCACCAACCGCCGCTTCCTGGGCCAGTTGCGGGCGCTGGCCGCCTGGCGGGAACGGGAGGCGCAGCGGGTGAACATCCCACGCGGGCGGGTGCTGAAGGACGAGACCCTGCTGGAACTGGCGGCCACCGCGCCCGATCAGCCGGAGGCGCTGGCGCGGGCGCGCGGCATCACCCGCGGCTTCGCCGAGGGGCGGATGGGGGCGGGGCTGCTGGCGGCGATCGCGGCGGCGCGGGCGGAGCCGGACGCGGCGTTGCCGCCGGCGCCGGTGCTGCCCACCGCCGGGGAGCGGCCCTCGCCGGCGCTGGTCGCGCTGCTGAAGGTGCTGCTGGCCGCCGCCTGCGAACGCCATCACGTCGCGCCGAAGCTGGTGGCGGTGGCGGAGGATCTGGACCGGCTGGCGGCCGGGCAGGACGACGGACTCGCGGTGCTGCATGGCTGGCGGCGGGCGGTGTTCGGCGCCGACGCGCTGGCGTTGCGGGCCGGAAGGATCGCGCTGGGGGTGGCCGGGCGCGACGTGCGGGTGATCCCGATCGGCGGCTAGTGTCCGATCGCAGAGAAGCGTGAGTCGCAGCGCGACCACGCTTCGCCGCGTGAATCGGATACGCATACCGAAGGCGACGTATCGACTTTCTGTGAAAGTCGATACTAGCCGGCCACGGCGCGCGGCCTGGTGCCGAGGCCGATCTGTTTCGCGAGCGACGACCGGCGCTCGGTGTAGTTCGGGGCCACCATCGGATAGTCGGCCGTCAGCCCCCAGCGTTCGCGGTATTGTTCCGGGGTCATGTTGTAGGCGGTCATGAGGTGCCGGCGCAGCATCTTCAGTTTCTTGCCGTCCTCGAGGCAGATGATGTAGTCGGGGAACACCGATTTGCGCGGCGGCACCGCCGGGGTCGGGCGGCCGGCGGCGGCGGCGGGGCGCGGCGCATCGAGCGCGGTCAGGGTTTCATGGACGCTGCGGATCAGGCCCGGCAACGCCTCGGCCGGCATCGGATTGGCGGCGACATGGGCGGCGACGATGCGCGCGGTCAGGTCCAGAAGGGTCGGGGAGGTCGGCACCTCGGCCATCATGGGTCCTTTTGGCGGACGCGATACGTCTCCATATAGGAATGCGGCGCCGATTCGCCACCGGTTCCGGCCCATTTCGTTGGAATGTCGCAGGCCATGACCGATCCCTCGCCCGACGATGCCACGCTGGATATCACCGGCGAGGTTTGCCCGATGACGATGGTGCGCACGCGCCTGGCGCTGGACCGGCTGGCGCCGGGGCAAGTGCTGGCGGTGCGGCTGCGGGGCGAGGAGCCGCTGCGCAACGTGCCGGCCGCCGCCGCCGCGCTGGGTCACGCGGTGCTGGAGCTGCGGGCGGAGGCGGATGGGGCGAGCCTGCTGCGGCTGCGACGGAGCTGAACCTTCAGGCGGGGGCGAGGGCGGGGGTGCGGGCGATCCGCATCACCAGCGCCGAGGCGAGCAGGCAGGCGACACCGCTGGCGACGAATGCGGGCACGTAGCTGCCGGTCAGCATCCGCACCTCCCCGGCGCCGAAGGCGGCGATGGCGCTGCCGATCTGATGGGCGGCGAACACCCAGGAGACGATCACCGGCGCATCCCGCTTGCCGAACACCCGCGTGGTGAGCGCGACCGTGGGCGGCACGGTGGCCACCCAGTCGAGCCCGTAGAGCAGCGCGAAGCCGCCCAGGCTGAGCGGGCCGAAGCCGCTGAACGGCAGCACGAACAGCGCCAGCCCGCGCAGGCTGTAATACCAGAACAGCAGGATGCGCGGGTCGAAGCGGTCGGTGAGCCAGCCCGAGCCGGTGGTGCCGAAGAGGTCGAAGACGCCCATCGCGGCGAGCAGGCTGGCCGCCTGCACCTCCGGGATGCCGTGATCGGCGCAGTACGGGATCAGATGGGTGGCGATCAGGCCGTAGGTAGAGAATCCGCAGATGGCAAAACTGCTGGAGAGCAACCAGAAATCCACCGATTTCATGCCGCGGCCGAGGCCCGCGAAGGCGACGCGGAACGGGTTGGCGCCGTCGGCGGCGTCGCGCACCACCGTGGTGGCGCCATAGGGGGCCTGGCCCACCACGTCCGGTCCCTCGGCGAGCAGGACCATCACCACCAGCATCAGCAGCGCGAGCACCAGCGCCACCGTCTCCGGCACGCTCTGCCAGCCATAGGTGGTGGCGAGATGGGCGAGGAAGGGCAGGAAGACCAGCTGGCCCGAAGCGTTGCCGGCCGAGAGCAGCCCGATCACCAGCCCGCGGCGGGCGACGAACCAGCGATTGGCCACCGCCGCCGCCAGCCCCACCATGCCGGTGCCGGAACCGATGCCGACCAGCACCCCCCAGGTGAGGTAGAGTTCCCATATCCTGGTCACGAAGGCCGACAGCCCGGCCCCGGCCACCAGCAGCGCCATCGAGCCGAGCACGGTGCGCTTGAGGCCGATGGTGCGCATCATCGCCGCGGTGAACGGCCCGATCAGCCCGAACAGCAGGATGTTGAGCGAGACCGCGCCGGAGATGGCGGCGTCCGACCAGCCGAAGGCGCGTTGCAGCGGCACGATCAACACGCCGGGTGCCGCGCGCACGCCGACGGCGGCGACGATGACGGCGAAGATGACGCCCAGCGTCACCCACGCATAGTGCAGGCGCCCGGCGAGGACCCGGGCAGCGGCTTGCGGTCCCATGGTGGGTAGTATGGTGCAAGTGACGGGGGCGTCAAGGCCGCTTGCCGTCGCCGCCGGGCCTCGGGATAGTGGGGGCAAGCAACCAAGGAGGAACCGATGTCCGCATCACCGTCCGCATCCCCTCGGGCCGCCGCCGGCCAGGCCATGCGCCGCAAGCTGATGGGCGAGGCCTATGCCGACCGCCTGAACGGCACCGTCTATGCCGACCCGATCATGCAGAAATTCGCCGAGGTGACCACCGAGACCATCTTCGGCACGCTCTGGAACCGGCCGGGGCTGGATCTGAAGACCCGGACGCTGATCGTGGTGGTTTCCGATACGGTGATGGGGCGGGAGGCGGAGCTGGCGATCCATCTGCGGATGGCGCGCAACCAGGGCTGGTCGGAGGAGGAGCTGACGGAGGCGATCCTGCACCTGGCCGGGTATATCGGCGCGCCGCTGGTGCGGGAGGCGTTGCTGGCGGCGTCCCGGGTGTTCGCGGAGCTGCGCGCCGAGGGGTAGCTCGCCGCCCGGCGTTGACAAGCGCCGCCGCCGCCGCTTCCTGTCGCCCATGCTGCGCGGCATCGTCACGGTAGGCGCCTGGACCCTGGCGAGCCGCATCCTCGGCTTTGCCCGCGACATGCTGATCGCGGCCCGCCTGGGCGCCGGGCCGGTGGCGGATGCGTTCTTCGTGGCGCTGCGCCTGCCCAACCTGTTCCGCCGCCTGTTCGGCGAGGGGGCCTTCAACGCCGCCTTCGTCCCCGGCTTCACCGGCACGCTGGCGGCCGAGGGGCGGGAGGCGGCGCGGGCCTATGCCGAACAGGCCTTCACCCTGATGCTGCTGGGCCTCGGCCTGCTGGTGATCGCGGGCGAGGTCTTCATGCCGCAGGTGATGCTGGGGCTGGCCCCTGGATTCGCCGCCATCCCGGCGAAATTCGCGCTGGCGGTGACGCTGTCGCGGCTGACGTTTCCGTATCTGGTGCTGATCTGCCTCGCCGCCCTGATCTCGGGCGTGCTGAACGGGCTCGACCGGTTCACCGCCGCCTCGGCGAGCTATGTGCTGTTCAATGTGGTGATGATCGCCTCGCTGCTGTGGCTGACCCCGCTGCTGGCGAGCGCGGGGCATGCGCTGGCGGTGGGGGTGACGCTGTCGGGGCTGGCGCAGCTCGGGGTGCTGCTGGTGGCGGCGCGGCGGGCGGGGATGCGGCTGCGGCTGGTGCGCCCGCGCATGACGCCGCCGATGCGCGCGCTGCTGCGGCGGATGGCGCCGGGGCTGGTGGGGGCGGGGGTGACGCAGCTCAACCTGGCGGTGGACGTGATCATCGCCAGCCTGCTGCCGGCCGGGACCGTTTCGGTGCTGTATTATGCGGACCGGGTGCAGCAGCTGCCGCTGGGGGTGATCGGCTCGGCGGTGGGGACGGCGATGCTGCCGCTGCTGTCGCGCCAGGTGCGGGCGGGGCAGGCGGCGGCGGCGGCGGAGACGCAGAACCGGGCGATCGAATACGCGCTGTTCCTGACCTTGCCGGCTGCGGTGGCGCTGGGGGCGATCGCCTTGCCGGTGGTTTCGGTGCTGTTCGGGCGCGGGCAATTCGCCGGGGCGGATGTGGCGCTGTCGGCGCGCGCGCTGGCGGCCTATGCGCTGGGGCTGCCGGCGTTCGTGCTGGTCAAGGTGCTGGCGCCGGGGTTCTTCGCGCGCGGGGACACCGCGACGCCGGTGAAGATCGGGGCGGTGGCGGTGGCGCTGAACCTGGCGCTGAACCTGGCCTTCATGCGCCCGTTGCAGCAGCTGGGGCCGGCGCTGGCGACCAGCCTGGCGGCGATGGTCAATCTGGGCTTGCTGGGGGGGGTGCTGGCGCGGCGCGGGCAGCTGGCCTTCGATGCCGGGCTGCGGCGGCGGGCGCCGCGGATGGCGCTGGCGGCGCTGGCGATGGGGGGGCTGCTGCTGGGCGCGCGGGCGGAACTCGCGGGGGCGCTGGCCGAGCGCGGGCCGGAGCGCTGGGCGGCGCTGCTGGGGCTGGTGGCGCTGGGCGCGGCCGGGTATTTCGCCGCCGTCGCCGCACTCGGCGTCTATCCGGCCCGGGAGGCGCTGGCCCGCTTGCGTCCCCGCGCCCGATCGGCGAAACCCCGGCCATGAGCCAGCCCCGCATCTTCTCCGGCATCCAGCCTTCGGGCATTCCGACCCTGGGCAACTACCTCGGCGCCATCCGCAACTGGGTGACGTTGCAGGACAGTCACGAGTGCATCTGGTGCGTGGTCGATCTGCACGCGATCACGGTCTGGCAGGAGCCGGCGGCGCTGGCGCGGCAGACGCGGGAGATGGCGGCGGTGCTGCTGGCCTGCGGGCTCGACCCGGTGAAGCATGTGCTGTTCGCGCAGTCGCATGTGCGCGCGCACGCGCAGCTGGCGTGGATCTTCAACTGCGTGGCGCGGCTGGGCTGGCTCAACCGCATGACCCAGTTCAAGGACAAGGCGGGCAAGGACCGGGAGGCGGCCTCGGCGGGGCTTTACGTGTACCCGAACCTGATGGCGGCGGATATTCTGGCCTATCACGCGACCCGGGTGCCGGTGGGCGACGATCAGCGCCAGCATCTGGAACTGGCCAACGACATCGCGCAGAAGTTCAACCATGATTACGGGGTGGCGTTCTTTCCGCCGATCGAGCCGCTGATCCTGGGGCCGGCGGCGCGGGTGATGAGCCTGCGCGACGGGACCAGGAAGATGTCGAAATCCGATCCGTCCGACCAGAGCCGGATCAATCTGAATGACGATGCCGATACGATCGCGCTGAAGATCCGCCGGGCGAAGACGGACCCGGAGCCGCTGCCGGGGAGCGAGGCGGGGCTGGCGAACCGGCCGGAGGCGCGCAACCTGGTGGGGATCTATGCCGCGCTGGCGGGGGTGGCGCCGGGGGCGGTGCTGGCGGAGCATGAGGGGATGGGGTTCGGGGCGTTCAAGCCGAAGCTGGCGGAGGTGCTGGTGAGCGTGCTGGGGCCGATCGCGCGGGAGACCGAGCGGTTGCTGGCGGACCCGGGGCAGATCGACGCGGCGCTGCGGACGGGGGCGGGGCGGGCGGCGGCGATTGCCGATCCCATCGTGGCGGAGGCGGAGCGGTTGGTGGGGTTTTTACCGGCGGGGTGAGGGGGGGTGTGCGTCGAGGGTTCGGGTTTGGGTGGGGGCGGCTATCGGCTGACCCCGGAGACGGACGTTCTGCGGCGCCCAGGTTTGCTATGCGTCCCTCGAAGTCATCCAGCCGCGTTGACCGCCCCCGGGATGGGCGTGGACCCCAGTCCCGCCTTCCGCGGACGGGGCAAGGAAAGCGAACGCTGGACACAGGCCGGCTGGAAGTCGCCTGCTCTTGGGTCCGTTGCGCAACCTACGGTTCCCTGATAGAGAAACTCAGGTTAATCGGTGCTCAGATCAAGGCATGAGCCGGACGGCTCCGCCGAGGGCGCACGGTGCGCGGCCGTCTCGGGACTGACGGGGCCGGTGGATAGCTCTCTCGGACAGGCCTGCCTGAGCTACGGAAGCAGCCTCCCGGATCGTGAGTTCATGAGCAAGTATCAGCCGCCTAGTGACATTCTTGACGTGCTCCGAGACATCGAGTTCGAGGGAGCGCTCGGGCCGGATGATCCTCGTCGGGTTGATACACGCGAGGCACGCGGCAGCCAAAAGACCCTTGACCGGCTGGCGCGCAAGCTGGGATTCCTGATAGGATCACTGCGTTTTGTTCCGCTAAAGCAAAAGCATATCCTCTTCTTCGGCCATGTCGGTACCGGCAAGACCACGGAATTGAAATTCTATGCGGCACGGCTGAAGAAGACCCGCCATTTCCTTCCAGTCGAGGTCGATGTCCCCGGTGTCCTGGACCGGAATAATCTGCAGTACGCCGACCTGTTGATGGCGATGGCGCATGCTCTTCTCGAGACCCTGACAGGGGAAGACCTCTCGCTGCCCGGGGACGCCATCCAGGATCTCGAGACCTGGTTCTCGGAAAAGGTCGCCACGCGCGAGGGACTCGAAGAGTTCACGTCCGAGGTCAAGGCTGGCGGTGAGGTTGCAGTGGGGATGCCGCTGCTCGCCAAGCTGTTCACGAAGTTCAGCACGGCCTTCAAGGCGAACGTGACCTACAAGGAGGAGCTGCGACGGACCATCCGCAACACGTTCACGCAACTGGCCGATGCGTTCAACCGGCTGATCGGCAGTGCCGAGGAGGCGCTCGCAACGAAATGGGGAAAATCGCCGGTGCGTGTGCTGTTCCTGATCGACGGCACTGACAAACTTCGTGCGGAAGATCGGCGGCGCCTGTTTGTCGAAGATACGGAGCTGCTCCTGGCCGTTGATACCCTTGCTATCTATACGGCACCGATCGCATTGAAATACGAAGACGCGCAGAGCGGACGGCTCGATGCCGATCTCGTGCTGCCGATGATCAAGCTGCAGGATGCGGAGGGCGCGCGGTGCGAGCCCGGATGGCGGGCGATGCGCAACATCCTCCTCAAGCGCGCCGATCGGTCCTTGTTCGACAGCAACCAGGACATCGATCAGTTGATTGAGCACAGCGGCGGTCACCCGCGGGAGATGCTGCGCCTCCTCCAGCTTTGCTGCGAGTTCGCGGAAGCGCGGATCGACGCGGGCGTCGTTCGGCAGGCCGTCGCCCAGCTCGCAGGTGAGTATCGGCGCCTTCTCCAACCCACCGACTATACGCTCCTTGTCCAGATCGATCGCAATCCGCTGGACGTCGGCAACGACGAAGAGGTACGGCGCCTGCTCTATTGCCTGGCCCTGCTGGAGTACAACGACGGCACCTGGCGACGCAGCCACCCCGTGATACGAACCCTTGAAGGCTATCGGCGCGCCGCGGCGTCCTCGCCGGCGGAAGCGTGACGAAAGCGGACCCCGCGCCGTTCGCGGATGCCCTGCGGGACGCGAGCAGCGCCTTGCCGCCCGGCTGCCAGGAGGGCTTCGCCCGCATCGTCAAGCTGATCCGGGCGCGTCCGCATAAGTTCCAGTTTCTGATATTGGATTGCCGCGACCAACTTCTTCGCGAGCGCCTTATCAAGGGCCTGGACGACTTCCTCCACGCGGCCGGCCGCCGCACGGCAGAACTGCGACTGACCGCCCAGGACCATCCGGATTTTGCTGCCTTGGAGCGGAGGTTGAAGCTGCTCGCCGAAACGAACAGCGCGATACATGTGACGGGTGGTCCTGCGTGGTTCGATTCCGCCAGATGGGAAGCCTTCAATATCAGGCGCGAGTCCGTCGCGCACGAGGTCAGGGCGGGCCTGCTTTTTTGGCTCGATGACGAATCCATATCGGATCTCGCCAGGGTTGCTATCGATCTCTGGGCTTGGCGCACCGCCGTCATCACGTTCTCCACTGCGCCGCAACGGCGTGACGCGCGCGTACCTGACGTCAGGATTATTGACGACCGCACGCACGGGGAACGCTCGGGCCGCATCGAGTTCCTGCGTCGGACCCTGCTGGAGCCTGACATACCTGACGACATCCGCGCTGGACTTGCTCTTGAATTGGGCGATCTCGCCGCCAGCACCGGTCGGGTTGACGACGCGGAATCGGCGTACCGGACCGCCCTGTTGGCGGCACCGGATGAGCGCTCCCGCGCAATCACGATGGGCAGGATCGCCGACATCCTGTACGCCCGCGGCGAGCTCGACGAGGCCCTGCGCATCCGCCGCGAGGAAGCGCTGCCGGTCTATGAGCGCCTCGGCGACGTGCGCGAGCGCGCAATCACGATCGGCAAGATCGCCGACATCCTGTACGCCCGCGGCGAGCTCGACGAGGCG
>JAKBCO010000235.1 GCA_021807785.1 Pseudomonadota bacterium | reverse complement strand
CGCTCGCCTTCCACCGTCAGCAGCGCGGTGCGGCGGATCGCGCCGGGGCGGACCCTGGTGCCATGGACGGCAAGCCGGCCCAGCGGCAGGTGATGCTCCTGGAACACCCGCTGCACGGTCTCCAGGTAGAACTCGGCCGGCAGGTCCATCACCGCGTTGTATTCGTCATAGAAGCCGCGATGCGCCTCCGCCGAGCGCAGATCGTCGCCCACCAGGGCCCGGAAATGCGACAGATGGGCGCCCACGTGACGGTCGAGATTCATCGACATGAACGCCGCCAGCTGCACGAACCCAGGATAGACATGCCGCCAGGCGCCGCGGTAGCGCCAGGGGACCACGCCGATCAGGTTCTCCTCGAACCAGGCGATGGAGCGGCCGGCGGCCAGCAGGTTCACCTTGGTCGGGTTGACGCGGGTGTCGATCGGCCCGGCCATCAGCGTCATGCTGCGCGGCTGCGCCGGATCGCCGGCCTGCGCCAGCAGCGCCACCGCCGCCAGCACCGCCACCGCCGGCTGGCAGACCGCCATGATGTGCCCGCCCGGCCCCACCGCGCGCATGAAGCGCATGATGTGCGCGATATATTCGTCCATGCCGAACTGGCCTTCGGTGATCGGCACGTCCCGCGCGTTGCGCCAGTCGGTGATATAGACGTCGTTCTCGGGCAGCAGCACCTGCACGGTGCCGCGCAGCAGGGTGGCGAAATGGCCCGACATCGGTGCCACCAGCAGGATCTTCGGCTGGCGCGGGGCGGGGTCCTTGCGGAAATGCAGCAGCGCGCCGAACGGGGTCTCGTCCACCTCCTCCTCGGTCACCGCGACCTCGGCGTTGCCGACCCGGATGCGGTCGATCCCGAATGGCGGGCGGTGATGGGTGAGCCCGACCGAGGCGAACACGTCGAGCGCCGCCCGCCATTGCCGCAGCGGCGCCGGCATGGCCCCTCCGGGCTCCAGCGGGCGCAGGAACCCGGCGGCCAGCGCCGCCGCGTTGCGCCAGGGCGCCAGCAGATCGGCCTGGGTCTGGTAGAGCTGATAGAGCATACCGTGCCGCCCATCCCGTGTTGCAGTGCGGAATTTTCTTCCGCGGAACGGGCATTGTGGTACATTGCAGCGCAGCATCGCAAGCCCATCATACCCGGGGGTAGCATGAGCCAGACCAGCTTGCTGATTTCCAGCCGGAACTACTCCTCCTGGTCGCTGCGCGGCTTCCTGCTGGCCCGGCTGTCCGGGGTGCCGTTCGACATCCGGCAGGTGGACCCGGATGATCCGGCGACCCGGGCCGAGCTGCTCCTGCAGGCGTCCTCGATCCTGGTGCCCTGCCTGGTGCATGACGGGGTGCGCGTGTGGGATACCCTGGCGATCGCGGAATACCTCAATGAAATCCGGCCGGAAGCGGGGATGTTCCCGCTCGATCGGGCGGCGCGGGCGCGCTGCCGGTCGATCGCGGGGGAGATGCATGCCGGGTTCACCGCGCTGCGGTCCTCCTTGCCGATGAATCTGCGCGGGCGGCGGCCGGGCTTCGCGCTGTGGTCGGGGCCCGCCGCCGACATCGCGCGGATCGTGGAGATCTGGACCGAGTGCCGGGAGACCTGGGGCGGGCCGTGGCTGTTCGGGCGGCGGGCGTCGGTGGCGGATGCGATGTATGCGCCGGTGGTGACCCGATTCGTGACCTATGACGTGCGCCTGGACGGCGCCGCGGCGGACTACGCCGCCCATGTCGCCGCCTGGCCCGACCTGGTGGAATGGACCGAGGCGGCGCTGGCCGAGCCGGAGGAGATCGCCGACCTGGAAGTGGAGTTCTGATCCGGGCTACGAACCGTCGCGGTCCAGCACCGCGCGGACCGAAGCCGGGTCCAGCGCCAGCGGGGCGATGCCGGCGCGTTCCTCCTGCAGTTTCATGCTGACCCGGCTGTCGCGCCCGCCCCAGCCGCGGGCCAGGGTCTCGGTCATCTCGGCCAGGGCCAGGTTCACCATCCGCATCGGCACGCCGACCTCGCGGCCGAGCTCGGCGGCCAGCGAGACGTCCTTGTGGATCAGGCGGAAGGCGAATTCCGGCGGGTCGTACTTGCCGGTCAGGAAATGATCGCCCATGCGGTCGAAGGTGCGGTTGCGGCCGGTGGCGCCCTGGCGGATCGCCTCCCACAGCGCCAGCGGCTCGACGCCGGCCTTGACGCCCATGGTGAAGACCTCGGCCAGCACCTGGTTGATGGCCGCGCCGGCGGCGTTGTGGGTGAGCTTGGCGATGGTGCCGGCGCCGATCGGGCCGACCCAGCGGGCGCGGTCGCCGATCGCATCCAGCGCGGCGCGATGGGCGTCGAAGGCCGCGCGGTCGCCGCCGACCCAGATCGCGAGCCGGCCGCTGGCCGCGCCCTTGGGGCCGCCGCTCACCGGGGCATCCAGGAACGCCACCCCGGCGGCGGCGCAGCGCGCGGCGAGGGCGCGGATCACGGCGGGGGAATTGGTGGAGAGGTCGAACCAGGCGGCGCCGGGGCGGAACCCGGCCAGCAGCCCGTCGGGGCCGTCGGCCACCGCCATCACGTCGGGCGGGGCGGGGAGCGAGGTGAACACCACGTCGGCGGCGGCCGCGACCTCACGCGGGGTGGCGGCCCAGCGGGCGCCGGCGGCTTCGTGCCGGCCGGCGGCCTGACGGTGCAGGTCGTGGACGATGAGCGCGGTGGAGGCGCCTTGCAGATTGGCGGCCATCGGGCCGCCCATGGTGCCGAGGCCGATGAATCCGGCGCGCATGACGAGGTCCTCCGCGGTTTGGCGGGAGTGTGGGCCTGGGCGGGAAGGGGCTCAAGCGCGGTTCTGCTATAGCCACCGCATGGCGCCATGGACGATCCGCGCGCGATCGCCCCGGTGGCCGGCTTCGGGGTGGTGCTGCTGCTGTTCATGATCGGGCTGGAACTCTCGTTCGCCCGGCTGTGGGTGATGCGCCGGCTGGTGCTGGCGCTGGGGGGTGCGGAGATCCGCGCGCGCGCGCCGCAGGCGCCGGCCGTGCTGGCGGGGCGGCGGCGGCTGCGGGATCTGATCAGGCCGGGGGAGACCCGAGCAGGCTGAATTTCGGCAGCGTGACCTCCGGCGTCACCGCCTCGAAGACCACCCGGAGCGGCGCGCCGAGCCGGGCGCCGGAGCTGTCCCCCACCAGGTTGCTGACCAGCAGCGGGCCTTCCGCCAGCTGCACGAGGCAGACCGGGTAGGGCAGATCGTCGCGGAACCCGTCCCAATAGGCGCGATGGAAGCGGACCCAGGATTGCAGGGTCGGCGGGGCGGCGGTTTCCTTCCACTCCTGATCGGCCGAGAGGCAGGCGGGGCAGACCGGGCCGGGGGGGAAATGGGCATCGTTGCAGGCCCGGCAGGTCTGCACCAGCAGGCGGCCGGCGCGCGTGCCGGCCCAGAACGGGGCCATCAGCGGGTCGGGTTTCGGCAGCGGCTTGTCGTAGCTCATGGTGCTATCCGCGCGCGTAGATGATGGAGCGGGTGCAGGGAGTGGCCTGGACATACTGGATCACCCGCGCGTTCGGGACCTGGCGGGCGCCGTTGCCGCCGCGCAGCTGGCGCACCGCCTCCACGTTCAGCGCCCAGCCCTGCATGTAGGAGTTCGACAGATGCCCGCCGTCGGTGTTCATCGGCAAGGCGCCGCCGAGGCCGATGGTGCCGCCCTCGACGAAGCGCCCGGCCTCGCCGCGCGGGCAGAAGCCCAGGCCCTCGAGGCTGAACAGCACGGTGGGGCTGAAATTGTCGTACGCCATCAGGGCGTCGATATCGGCGTGATCGACGCCGGCCATGGCGCGGGCCCGGGCGCCGGCATCGGCCACCGCGTCGTGCCAGAAATCCAGGTCGAAATTGGGGATCGACGCGGCGCGAAACCGGTCGCGGGCGCCGAAGCCGCTGATCAGCACCGGTGGTTGCGCGAAGTCGCGGGCGCGCTCGGCGGCGGTGACGATCAGGCAGACCGCGCCGTCGTTGATGAGGCAGTAGTCGAGCAGGCGCAGCGGTTCGGTGATGAAGCGGGCGGTCTCGTGATCCTCGATGGTGATCGGCGCGCGCATGACCGCCCCGGGCGTGAGGCCGGCATGGCGGCGGAACGCGACCGAAACTTCTGCCAGTTGCCTTGTGGTGGTGCCGTAGAGCTCCATATGACGGCGAAACATCAGCGCGTGCGCGGCCCCCGGCGAGGTGAAGCCCCACGGATCCCAGATATTCGGGCTTTCCTCGCCGCCGTAGTTCACTCGCCGCGAGCGGCCGATATTGGCGTAGAGCAGCGCCACGGTGCTGGCTTGGCCGGCGGCGATGGCCAGCGCCGCCTCGATGATGCCGATCCCGGACATGCGCCCGTGCGGCGGCAGGGTGAGGCTCCAGGCGGGGTCGAGGCCGAGCACCTCGCCCATCCGCACGTAGCTGGGGATGCGGCAGGTGATGAGGCCGTCGATCCGGTGCTTGGCGATGCCGCCATCGGCCAGGGCGTGGCGGAAGGCTTCGGCGGCGAGGCCGTACTCGTCGGTGTGGGGGAAGTTGCCGTAGGCGGTGGTGCCGACGCCGATCACGGCGGCCTGGTTGCGGAGCGGGTGGGTCATGCGTCGGGCCAGTCGGAGATGGCGTCCACGAAGCGCTGGTCTTCGTCTTCCTGGGGGGGGCGAGCGGCGGCGGTGAACTCCGGGGCGTCGGAGGCGGGCATCCTGTTGCGGGGCGCGGGCATGGCTGGGTCCTTCCGCCGGGCAGGGTGGCGCCGGGTGGAGGGTTGGGCAAGGGGCGTTACGCGGGAGCGGGAGGCGGGATATCCTTCACTCATAGCCAGGATGTCCCGATGCCGCTCTGCATCAAGGACGATACCACCGCCGGGCTGGTCGCCGAACTGGCCCGCAAGCGCAGCCTGTCCAAGCAGGAGGCGGTGCGGCAGGCGATGACTGCGGAGCTGGCGCGGATCGCCGCCTGGCGCCGGGAGCACCCGCTGCCGCCCACCGGGCTGGCGGCGGACAAGGCATGCTTCGATGATCTTTCGGGCCTTGGGTGATGGCGTTCGTCGAT
>JAKBCO010000021.1 GCA_021807785.1 Pseudomonadota bacterium | reverse complement strand
GAATCAACCTCCGACCCCCTCCCGCTCTCCGGCATCACCGTGCTGGACCTCACGCTCGCCCGCGCCGGCCCCACCGCCGTGCGCCACCTGGCCGACTGGGGCGCCGACGTGATCCGCATCGAACCCCCGCCGACCCCGGGGGCGGAGGACATCGCCGGCAACCGCCACGGCTTCGATTTCCAGAATCTTCACCGCAACAAGCGCGCGATCCAGCTCAACCTGAAGGACCCGGAAGGCCACGAAGCCTTCATGCGGCTGGCGAAAACCGCCGATGTGGTGATCGAGAACATGCGCGCGCAGGTGAAGCACCGGCTGAAGGTGGCCTATGACGATGTGCGCGCGGTCAACCCGGGCATCGTCTATGGCAGCATCTCGGGCTTCGGGCAGGACGGACCCTACGGCCACCGCGCCGGGGTGGATCAGATCGCCCAGGGCATGGGCGGGCTGATGTCCATCACCGGCCTGCCGGGCCAGGGGCCGGTGCGGGTCGGCATCCCGATCGATGACCTGACCGCGGGCAATCTGCTGGCGATGGGCGTCATCATGGCGCTGTTCGATCGCACCCGCACCGGCGTCGGCCGCTGGGTGCAGACCAGCCTGCTGGAGGCACAGATCTTCATGCTGGATTTCCAGGCCGCGCGCTGGCTGATGGCCGGCGAGGTGGCCCAGCAGGCCGGCAACGACCACCCGACCGGCATCCCCACCGGCGTCTTCCCCACCGCCGACGGCAGCATCAACATCGCCGCCAGCTCCACGCGCGTGTGGGAACGCTTCTGCGACGCCATCGAACGGCCGGACTGGAAGGCGAGGCCCGAGTGGAAGACCCAGAAGGGCCGCAGTGCTGATCGCAAGACCATCAACGCCGCGATCGGCGAGATCACCCGCACCCGCCCCGCCGCGCACTGGATCGAGCTGTTCGAGGGCAACGGCATCCCCTGCGGGCCGATCTACAGCATCGATCAGGTCTTCGCCGACCCGCAGGTGCAACATCTTCGGATGGCGCGGACCATGCACAGCCCGGTGATCGGCGACAAGCCGGTGGTGGCCTCGGCGCTGAACATCTCCGGGGTTTCCAAGGATATCCGCCGCCCGACCCCGGAGGCCGGGGCGGATACCGATGCGATCCTGCGCGGAGTGGGCTACACCGAGGCCGAGCTGGCGGCGCTGCGCGCCAAGGGAGTGATCTGACATGGACGGCGAGACCACCGAATATGCCAACGGCAAGATGCTGGCGGCCATCGAGGGCGGCGTGGGGCTGGTGACCTTCAACCAGCCCGAGAAGCGCAACGCCATGTCGCTCGAGATGTGGGAGGGTCTGGGCGCGATCCTGGACCGGTTTGCCGCCGATCCCGCCATCCGGGTGGTGGTGCTGACCGGGGCGGGCGGCAAGGCGTTCGTCTCCGGCGCCGACATCTCGCAGTTCGAAAAGACCCGCAACAACGCCGATGCGCAGGTGGAATACGACCGGCTGACCAGCGGCGGGCGCGCCAAGCTGGCGAATTTCCCCAAGCCCACGATTGCCAAGATCCGCGGCTTCTGCCTGGGCGGCGGGCTCGCGATCGCGATGCAGGCCGATCTGCGCATCGCCGCCGAGGATGCGCAGTTCGGCATTCCGGCGGCGCGCCTCTCGATCGCTTATGCGTTCGACGGGCTGCGCAAGCTGGTGCAGCTGGTCGGGCCGGCGCATGCGCGGATGATCCTCTACACCGCCAACCGCATCGGCGCGCGGGAGGCGGAGCGGATCGGCCTCGTCAACCAGGCGGTGGCCGAGGATGCGCTGGATGCGACGGTCGCGGCGATCGCGCGCACCATCGCCGACAATGCGCCGCTGTCGGTGTATGCTTCCAAGCTCACGATCGGGGAGGTGCTGAAGGACCCGGCCGATCGCGACATGGCGGCGGTGCGCGCCGCCGGGGTGGCCTGTTTCGACAGCGCCGACTACCGGGAAGGCCGGGCGGCATTTCTGGAAAAACGCCGGCCTGTTTTCATCGGCCGGTAACCGCCGACCGGCCAATTGGGGGCTTCCAAGAGACGGGCAATCCGGGGCACACTGTCGCCCTTCCGCGGGAGGGTTGAGGCTTCATGGGTCGGTGGTTCCGAGGTCTGACGGCATTCCTTCTGGTGGCCGTGGTGGCCGGTTGCGGCGCGCCGCCGCCGCCGCCGCCGACGGTGGTCAAGCTGACCGTCACCGCAACCAAGGACGTGAACGGCCCGGCCGGCGGGTCCGGGGCGCCGGTGATGCTGCGCATCTACCAGCTGGCCGGCACCAACAGCTTCACCAACGCCGATTTCTTCCAGCTCTTCAACCATGACGCGGCGACGCTGGGCACCGATCTGGTACATAAAGACCAGCTGCTGCTGGCCCCCGGCACCACCAAGACCCTGACCCTGAACCCCAAGGATCAGGTCACCGCGCTTGGATTTTTCGCAGCTTATGGCAATTTCGCCTCCGCCACCTGGCGGGCGACCGCCCCGGTTCCCGCGCACAAGACCACCGCCATCACCGTCACCGTGGGCGCCAGCGCGATCACCGTGAAGTCGGGCGGATAGCCGGATGGGGTGGGAAAACCGAGTCGTCTGGTCCGAGGGTCTCTTTCTCCAGCCCCAGCATCTGCAACAGCAGAACCGCTACACGGAACGGCTGATCCGTGCCGCCACCGCCGGGCTGCGCCCGTTCACCTGGGGGCTCACCCAGCTCGAAGTGGACCCCGACCTGCTGGCGCTCGGGAAATTCGCGGTGCGCGCCGTCGCCGGCATCCTGCCGGACGGCACGCCCTTCGCGGCACCTGGGGATACCGACCCGCCGCGCCCGATCGACCTGCCGGATACCGCGCGCAACAGCGTGGTCTATCTGATCCTGCCCACCCGCCAGCCGGGCGGGGTGGAGATCGCCGGCGCCGGGCAGGAGGAGACCGTCGCCCGGTTCGGCGCGATCGAACACGAGGTGACCGACAGCAACGCCGGCTACCAGGGCGTGGCCACGGTGCCGGTGGGGCGGCTGCGGCTGCGTTTCGCGCTCGAGACCGACGCGCGGGAGGGCTACACCGGCATCGGGCTGGCGAAGATCGCCGATATCCGCGCCGACAAATCGACCCAGCTGGACGAGAACTTCATCCCGCCGCTGATGCTGACCTCGGTTTCCCCCTCGCTGGCCGGTTTCGCCACCCAGCTGCAAGGGCTGCTGCATCATCGCGCGGAGGCGCTGGCCGGGCGGGTTTCGGAAACCGCGACCCGGGGTGCCGCCGAGATCGCCGACTACATGATGCTCCAACTCTGCAACCGCTACGAGCCGGTGATGACGCATCTGGCCAACACCGCCGGCCAGCTCCATCCGGAGACGTTCTATCAGTTTTGCGTCTCGCTGGCCGGCGAGATCGCCACCTTCACCGAGAGCCGCAAGCGCGCGCCCGAATTCCCACCTTATCGGCACGAGGACCTGACGGCCACCTTTCGCCCGGTGATGACGGCGCTGCGGCAGTCGCTGTCAGCGGTGCTGGAACAGACCGCGGTGCCGATCCCGTTGCAGGAGCGCCGGTTCGGCATCCGGGTGGGGCCGATCGCCGATCGCACGCTGGTCGCGAACGGCACCTGGGTACTGGCGGTGAAGGCGCAGATGCCGGCCGAGCAGCTGCGCCGGGGGTTCCCCAATCTCTGCAAGATCGGGCCGGTGGAACAGATCCGCGAGCTCATCAACGTGGCGCTGCCCGGCATCCCGGTGCGCGCGCTGCCGGTGGCGCCGCGGCAGTTGCCGTATTATGCGGGCACTTCCTATTTCGAGCTCGACCGCAGCTCGCCCTATTGGGCCGCGCTGTCCCGCTCGGGCGGGATTGCCATCCATGTGACGGGTGACGTGCCGGGGCTCGAGATCGAGTGCTGGGCGATCAGGGGATAGCGGATGAGCGACGATCCGTTTGCCGAACCTTCGGACAGCGAAGCCACCATCATCCGCCCGCGGCCCGGAGGGCGCGGCGCCGCCGCGCCGGCGGCCCCGGCGGCGGCTCCGGTTCACGCCGCCGGGCCGGCCGGACCGATCCCCACTGTGGGCGCCAACCCGCTGGCGGCTGCCGCCGCGCCGCTGCTGGCCGCCGCGGTGCGCATCGGCGCCATCCGCAGCACCCCGCCCGACCCCGAGACCTTGCGCCGGTCGATGGTGGAGGCGATCCGCGAGTTCGAGAAACGCGCGCTGGGCACCGGGCTCGAAACGCGCAGCCTGCGCGCCGCCCGCTATGCGCTCTGCGCCACCATCGACGATCTGGTGCTGAGCACCCCCTGGGGCAGTTCCAGCGGCTGGGCGGCGCAGAGCCTCACCAGCATCTTCCACAACGAGGTGAGCGGGGGCGAGCGGTTCTTCGACATCCTCGAGGACATGCAGCGCGACCTGGGCAAGAACCTCGACGTCGTGGAGCTGATGTATCTGTGCTGCGCGTTGGGGTTCGAGGGCCGCTACCGGGTGATGAACCGCGGCACCGCGGCGCTGACCGAACTCCGGGATTCGATCTATCGCACCATTCGCCAGCGCCGGGGGGAGTTCGAGCGCGATCTGTCGCCGCGCTGGAAGGGGCTGAACCTGGCCTATAAGGGGCTGCGTCAGACGGTGCCGGTCTGGCTGCTGGCGCTGGGCACGCTGGCGCTGGCGGCGCTGATCTATGTGCTGTTCGACTTCGCCCTGGCCGGCGATGCGGGCGTGGCTTACGCGCAGCTGGCCGGGCTGCCGCCGCACGGGCCGGTGCATGTGGTGCGCACGCAACCCGCGCCGCCCCCGCCGCCGCCGCCGATCGTCGCCACCACCGCCGGGCCCAGCGTGGCCCAGTTCCTCGCCCCGGAGGTGAAGAAGGGCGAGGTGCAGGTGTTCGAGGACGCGCAGGCGATCACCATTCGGCTCATCAACAACCAGATGTTCCCGTCCGGGTCGGCGACGCTGAACCCGGCCTACCTGCCGCTCTTGCACAAGATCGGGGCGGCGCTGAAGACGCGGCCGGGCCAGGTGATCGTGAACGGCTACACCGACAACCAGCCGATCCACACCGTGCAGTTCCCGTCCAACTGGGTGCTGTCGCAGGCGCGCGCGGCGGCGGTGGCCGATGTGCTGCGGGCGCAGCTGCCGAACCCGACGCGGGTGCGCGCGGTGGGCAAGGGTGACGCCGATCCCATCGCCTCCAACGCCACGCCGGCCGGGCGGGCGCAGAACCGAAGAACCGAGATCATCATCATGAAGACGGCGCAACTGCCATGATGGATTGGCCGCGGCGGTTCATCCGCAGCTTCTGGGGCGAGATGTTCGTCAGCGCGGTGGTGATATCGCTGCTGGTTTGGTTCTTCGGCCCGCTGCTGGGGCTCGGTCGGTTCCATCCCCTCAGCACCGTGTTCGAGCGGGTCATCACCATCAGCGCGCTGGTGCTGCTGTTCGTCATCATCAGCCTGATCCACGAGCTGCGCGAAAAGAAGCGCGAGAAGGAGCTCGAGGAAGGACTGGCCGAGGGCGAAAAGGAGAAGGACGCGTCCGAGGAAGCCTCGGCCGAGGAGATCGCGCTGCTGTCGGAGCGGATGAAGGAAGCGCTGGCGCAGCTCAGGAAGGCGAAGCTGGGCGGCAAGTCGCGCCGGTCGCTCTATCAGCTGCCGTGGTACATGTTCATCGGCCCTCCGGGGTCGGGCAAGACCACCGCGCTGGTGAATTGCGGGCTGCACTTCCCGCTGGCCGAGGGCGGCGGGGCGCACGCGGTGAAGGGCGTGGGCGGGACCCGCAATTGCGATTGGTGGTTCACCGATCAGGCGGTGATGATCGACACCGCCGGGCGCTACACCACCCAGGATTCCGACGCCGCGGTGGATTCCAAGGCCTGGGGTGGGTTCCTGAAGCTGCTCAAGAAGCAGCGCCCGCGCCAGCCGCTGAACGGGGTGCTGGTGGCGATCAGCCTCTCGGATCTGGCGACCCTGCCGGAGGGCGAGCGCTTCGCCCATGCCCGCGCGGTGCGCAAGCGGGTGCGCGAGCTCTCCGACGAGCTCGGGGTGCGGGTGCCGGTCTATGTGATGTTCACGAAGGCCGACCTGGTGGTGGGCTTCGTCGAGTTCTTCGACAATCTGGGCAAGGAGGAGCGCGAGCAGGTCTGGGGCGTGACCTTCGGCCTGGACGACGGCAAATCCGAGGCTGGCACGGTGGGCGAGTTCGGTGCCGAGTTCGACCGGCTGATGCAGCGGCTGAACGAGCGCATGATGGAGCGGGTCCACCAGGAACCCGACATGCAGCGGCGGCGGCTGATCTGGGGGTTCCCGCAGCAGCTCGCCTCGCTGCGCGATGTCGCCAACGAGTTCCTGACCGAGGCGTTCCGCCCGTCGCGGCTGGAGACACGGCCGCTGCTGCGGGGGATCTACCTCACCTCCGGCACCCAGGACGGCACGCCGATCGACCGGCTGCTGGGCAGCATGGCCGGCCGCTTCGGGCTGGCGCGCCAGGCGGTGGCGGCGTTCAGCGGCGCCGGGCGCAGCTATTTCCTCTCGCGGCTGGTCTCCGGCGTGATCTTCGGCGAGGCCGGGCTGGTCAGCCGCGACCCGAAGGTGGAGAAGCGCCAGAAGCTCACGAATTACGCCGCCTGGGGCGTGTGCGGCGTGGTGCTGCTGGGGCTGATCGTGGCGTGGACGATCAGCTACATCGACAACCGCGACGCGATGGACGCGCAGCAGGCGGCGATTGCGCGCTACAACAAGCAATACGCGGCGATCGTGCGGGCCGGAGCGGATGACACGCATCTGGTGACGGTGGCGCCGGCGCTGGAAACCCTGCGCTCGCTGCCGGACGGCTGGGCCACCCGCGAAGCGCCGGTGCCATGGTCGGCCACCTGGGGGTTGTATCAGGGCACCCAGCTGCACGCCGCGGCCAACGCCGCCTATGCCAACGCGCTGGACGGGCTGCTGCTGCCGCGGCTGCTGGCGCGGCTCGAGCGGCAGATGCAGGCCAATCTGGACAAGCCGAATTTCCTCTATGAAGCGCTGGAAGTCTATCTGATCCTCGGCCGGCAGGGGCCGCTGGACCCGGCGCTGGTGCGGCACTGGATGAGCGAGGATTTCGCCGCCTCCTACCCTGGCGAGGAGAATGCGCCGTTGCGCGCGTCGCTGAACGCCGACGTAGCGGCGATGATGCGCTTCCCGCTGCCCGCGGTGCCGCTGAACGGTCCGCTGGTGGCCGAGGTGCGCGGTGTGCTGACGCGCAAGCCGTTCGCCGATTACCTCTACGACAGCATCATCCACAGCCAGGTGGCGCGCCGGCTGCCGGAATGGACGGTGGCCGAGAATGCCGGGCCGGCCGGCTCGCGGGTGTTCACGCTGCGCAACGGCAAGCCGCTGGATACCGGGATGCCTGGTATTTTCACCTGGGACGGGTATCACAAGACCTTCCTGCCGCTGATCCCGGCGGTGACCAAGCAGGCCTCCGAACAGAGCTGGGTGCTGGGCCGCCAGCAGGCCACCAGCGAGGAGGCGCTGACCAAGCTGCGGCACGATGTGTTGAGCCTGTATCTCGACGACTACACCAGGCGCTGGGATGCGCTGCTGGCCAATGTCGCGCTGAAGCCCTTCACCACCCTGGCACAGGGGCAGAACGAGCTGTTCCTGCTGTCGGCCCCGGATTCGCCGCTGCGGGACTTGTTGAAGGCGATCGACGAGCAGACTCAGCTCAGCCACCACGCCGCCGGCTCCGCCAAGGGCGAGAAGGCCAAGACGGTGCGGGAAGGGCTGACCGATATCGCCAAGGAACGGCTGGCCGCCGGCGAGACGCTGGAGGAAGGCGAGATCGGCAACGTTCTGGGTCAGGCCTTCGGCCGCGGCGCCGAGGGCAAGCCGATCGACCCCGCCAAGCGGGTGGACGAGCATTTCGCGGCGCTGCACGAGTTCGTGGACGGCAAGAAGCCGGGCTCGCCGCATCTGGACGCGGTGATCGCGCAGATCCAGCAGATCTATCAGGGCATCAACCAGGCGGCGAATGCGCCCAACCAGGGCCAGGCGCTGCTGGGGATGGTGGCGGGCGGCGGCGCCGGCGGCGGGGCGGCCGGTGGCGCCGCGGCGTTGGCGCAGGTGGCGCAGAGCGTGCCGAAGCCGGTGGCGGCGATGCTGCAGACCGTATCCGCATCGAGCTCGGCGGTGACCGCGAGCGGGGCCGCCACCCAGATCTCGGACGCCTGGAAGTCCAAGGTGCTGCCGCTGTGCCAGGAGGCGTTCAACCGCTACCCGTTCGTGCGCGGCAACGGCGAGGACGTGCCGCTGGGGGACTTCACCCATCTGCTCGGGCCGCATGGGCTGATGAAGAAGTTCTTCGACAAATACCTGGCCGCGCTGGTCAATACCACCGTCACGCCCTGGCAATGGCAATCGGCCGACCACACCAAGCTGGGGCTGGCCCCCGGCGCGCTGGCCGAGTTCGAGCGGGCCGATCAGATCCGCGAGGCGCTGTTCCCCGACGGCTCGAAGATGCAGGTGAAGTTCCAGCTGACGCCGGTCTCCGCCGATGCCGGGGTGGGGCAGATCCGCATCCAGATCGGCAAGCAGACCTTGAGCTGGGCGCATGGGCCGGCGCAGCCGACCAGCCTGACCTGGCCCGGCGCGGGCGGCAATGACGAGGTGCGGGTCATCATGACGCCGGCCAATGGCGGGCCGGCCACGGTGATCGAGAATGACGGGCCGTGGTCCCTGCTGCGGATGCTGGATGCGGCGCGGGTGATCCCGACCGGGGCACCGGACCGGTTCCAGATCGTCTTCTCGAGCCCGCAGGGCAGCGCCACCTTCCGGCTGAACGCCGACAGCGTGCGCAACCCGTTCAACATGGCGGCACTGCGGGCGTTCCGCTGCCCGCCCAATCTGTAAGAACCCGACCCCGGAGGACCCAGGATGCCGAGCGACACGTCCGCGAGTACCACGCCGATGGTGACGCTGTCGGTGTCCCCCGACCCCGGGTTTCCGCTGAAGCTGGACCGGCTGGAGGGAACCGAACGCTTGGGCCGGCCGTTCACCTACCGGCTGTTCCTGTCCAGCACCAAGGCCAAGCCCAACCTTACCTCGGTGCTGGGCAGTTCGGTCACGGTGACGCTGACCAACCCCGACAAGTCCAAGCGCTATTTCAACGGCATCGTCGGGCGGATCGCCTATGCCGGGATGCGCGCCGGCGGGCGGACCTATGTGATGGAGCTGCGGCCGTGGATCTGGCTGCTCTCGCACCGCAAGGATTGCCGGATTTTCCAGAACCAGACCGTCTATGACATCATCACCACGGTCTGCAAGGATGCCGGCTTCACCGATATCGAGGACAACCGCAAGGGTTCGCCCAAGGCCGGCAGCCAGAGCCTGGAATACTGCGTGCAGTATGACGAAACCTCGATGGATTTCATCACGAGGCTGATGGAAGAATACGGGATCTATTATTACTACCAGCACGCCGACGGCAAGCACACGATCGTCTTTGCGGATGATCCATCATCGCATGATTCGATCGGCGCGGCGCTGCCCTTCGCGCTGCGGCAGACCGGTTCACGCGCGGTGCAGGATCATCTGTGGCAGTGGTCGTCGGAACTCTCGGTGCAGTCCGGCAAGGTCACCTACAGCGACTATAATTTCGAGACCTCGACGGTGCCGTTGGGCACCTCGAGCGGAGCCGGGCCGGCGGCTTACAAGTATGGGGATTTCGAGCTGTTCGATTTCCCCGGGCGCTACCTGGCCGTCTCCGACGGCACGCCGCTGACCGACGTGCGGTTGCAGGGGCTGGCCTGGCATGAGCTGGTCAAGTTCGGTACCAGCAATTCGCGCAAGCTCACCACCGGGTCGAAGTTCTCGATGTCCGGCTTCTTCGACGATGCCGAGAACAGCAGCTACGTGGTGATCGAGGCCAGTTACGAGCTGAACCTGTCGGAGGCCAAGGCGTCCTCCGCTGGCGAAACCCGCCATGTTTTTACCGTGCGGTTCCAGGCGCTGGCGGATACAACGACCTTCCGCCTGCCGCGGGTGACGCCGCGGCCGCGCATCCATGGCGCGCAGACGGCGCGGGTGGTGACCACGCCGACCGGGGCGGCCACCGACGAGATCGTGACCGACAAGTATGGCCGCATCCTGGTGCTGTTCCCCTGGGCGCGGCCGGGTTCGCCGTCCACCCAGACGGAGACGCAGCAGAACGCGCAGAAGGCGTCCTGCTGGATCCGGGTGGCGCAGCTGTGGGCGGGTGTGTCCTGGGGGGCGATGTTCATCCCCCGCGTCGGGATGGAGGTGGTGGTCACCTTCCTTGAAGGCGACCCGGACCGACCGCTGGTGGTGGGGTGCGTCTATAACGACAAGCAGACCGTGCCGTACGGCCTGCCGGCGGACAAGACCAAATCCACCATCAAGAGCAACTCGTCGGAAGGCGGCGGCGGGTTCAACGAGCTTCGCTTCGAGGACAAGAAGAACAGCGAGGAAGTCTATTTCCACGCGCAGAAGGACTACAACAAGGAAGTCCTGAACAACGAGACGGTGACGATCACCCAGAACACCACCACCACGGTGCAGAAGGGCAACCGGTCGGTTACCGTGTCCGAGGGCAACAACTCACACACGGTGTCGAAGGGGAACAACTCGACCACCGTTTCCCAGGGCAACGAATCGCTCACCGTTTCGCAAGGCACCAGCACGACCAAGGTCTATGGCGATACCACGCTGAAGGTCGAATCCGGCGATCACAAGACCACGGTCGATCAGGGCGACAGCTCGCTCACGGTGACGCTCGGCGACCACAAGATCGAGGCCACCGCCGGCTCCTCCACCTACAAGACCGGGGCTTCCATCACCATCGACGCCGGCGACAGCATCACCATCAAGGCGGCCAACCAGATCACCATCCAGGTCGGGAGCAGCTCGATCACCATCAGCAAGGACAGCATCTCCGTCTCCACCAGCAGCTTCTCGGTCAGTGGCCAGCAAAGCATCTCGCTCTCCGCCGGCGGCAGCAGCCAGTCGATGTCGAGCAGCTCGATCGCGCTGACCTCGCCTGCCATCTCGCTGAATTAGGACCCGATGTCCGACCTCGCCACCATCATCCGCCGCCCACGCCCCGCGCCGCCGCCCCCGGCGCTGCTGGCCGGGCTGCGGGCATTGGCCGAGCTGCCGGTGCGTCCCGAGGGCCCGCCGCCCAACGATCCGCGCCGGGCGATCGAGGCGATCATCGCCGAGCTCGACCGCATCATGGGCGAGATGATCGAGCGGATCCTGCACCACCCGGAGTTCCAGGCCCTGGAGGCCACCTGGCGGGGCGCGCGGCTGCTGCTGGACGGTTCCGAGGGCGATCCTTCGGTGAAGGTCCGGCTGTTCGACATCTCCAAGCGCGAGCTTGCACGCACCTTGCGCAAGTTCCGCGGCACCGCCTGGGACCAGAGCCCGCTGTTTCGTCGCATCTATGACGAGGAATACGGGCAGTTCGGCGGGCAGCCGTTCGGCGTGTTGGTGGGTGACTACGCCTTCGACCACAGCGCCCCCGATGTCACCTTGCTGTCCGATATCGCGCGCATTGCGGCGGCTGCCCATGTGCCGTTCATCGCCGCCGCCGCGCCCAGCCTGATGCAGATGGAGAGTTGGTCGGAACTGGCGAACCCGCGCGACATCTCCCGCCTGTTCCGCACCCCGGAATACACCGCCTGGCGGGCGCTGCGGCAGGCCGAGGACACGCGCTATATCGGCCTCTGCCTGCCGCGCTTCCTGGCCCGGCTGCCCTATGGCTACCGCACCGAACCGGTCGATGCCTTCGCCTTCGAGGAGGAGGTGGACGGACCGGACGACCGCAACTTCCTTTGGGCCAACCCGGCCTATGCGATGGCCGGCAACATCGCCCGCGCATTCCGCCTGTATGGCTGGTGCGTGCGCATCCGCGGCATCGATGGCGGCGGGCTGGTGCAAGGGTTGCCGGAGTATCATTTCCCCACCGCCGACGGGGATGCCGATCCCCGCTGTTCCGTGGAGATCGCGCTGTCGGAGCGGCGGGAATCCGAGCTCGCGGCCAACGGGCTGATCCCGCTGGTGCATCTTCGCAACGGTAACGGGACGGCTTTCGTCGGTGCGTCGTCGCTGCAGGAACCCGTGGTTTATGACAACCCGGACGCAACCGCCAACGCGACAATGTCGGCGCGGCTGCCCTATATTTTCGCCACCTGCCGATTCGCGCATTATCTGAAATGCATGGTGCGCGACAAGATCGGAACTTCGATGGACGGGCCGGCGATCGAACGCTGGCTGCAAAACTGGATCAACGGCTACGTCGATGGGTCGCCGCAGACCTCGTCGGAAGAGCACAAGGCTTCGCATCCGCTGGCCGACGCCTCGATCAAGCTCGAGTCGCGCCCCGATCAGCCGGGCACTTACGAGGCAAGATTTTTCATCCGCCCGCACTATCAGCTGGAGGCGTCCACGGCGACGGTGCGGCTGCTGTCGAAACTCGCGGGCCCGTCGTAAACATGGGAGGATCCTATGCCTGACAACGACTCGACCGACATGCTGATGGCGGTGAAAGGGCACGACGGCGGCGCCCTGGCCGGTCAGGGGAAGAGCGCGCTCGATGCCAAGGACACCGAGATGCTCTCGGGGTTCTCCGCCGGGTTTTTCAGTGAAATTCAGGATATCACATTCGGCATCGGGGTGGAGGACAGCGAGAGCGCGAATTCGTCGAGCCCGGGCAACGCCCTTCACAACATGCAGGAAAAGACGATCGAGACCTTGCAGGAGCATCTCCAGAGGGTGATGGAGGAGCAGGGTTCCGGCAAAATGCCGAAGATGGGAAGCGCGCGGGGCAAAAGCAAGCAGTTCAAGAACTTCGTTGATTACGGCGAGGTCACCGACGCCGACGGCAATCCGGTCTATTCCACCGTGTTCGATCCGATCACCGTAACCCGTCAGATCGACCAGATGTCTCCGTTCATCCTGCTCAACTGCGCCAACCAGAGCTCGATGAAAAGTATCGTGGTCGTGAAACGGAAATTCACCGGACTCCAAACCAGCCACGAGGCGTATGTCAGGTTGGAGTTCGGTGACTGCCTGATCACCGCCGTGGACTGGGACCATGGCGACACCTTCACCGAGAAGGTGAAGTTCGTCTATCGCACGCTCACGGTGAAATACCGTCCGCAAAAGAACGATGGTACATTGGACGCGGTCAAGACCATGACCTATTCGCTGGCGGTGGAGTCAACCTAGCGCGCTCGCCAGCAGCTCGGCATCGCATCCTTCTGTGCAATGCCGGGCCAGGAACGGCGAGCCGCCGAGCGCCGTCTGCATCCGCTCGGCGAAGCTCATCGCCAGCAACCCGGTGCCGGCGGCGGGATGCGTCTCCGGCACCTGCCATTGCAGCGCCGCCATCGCCTTCGCCTCCAGCGCCGCCTTCACCGACCCGGCGGTCACCAGCCGCGAGGGCTGCGGGGACAGCGCCGGCAGGCGCTGCATGATCTCCGCCAGCGCCGTCTCGGGCGTCATGCCGGCGAGCTTCACCCCCAGCTGCTCCGACACCTGGCGCAGCGCCTGGTTCAGCGAGGTCTGCACCTTCGCCGCCACCGCCGCATAGCCCTGCTGCAATGGATTGCCGCCCAGGCTGGCGGTGAGGCGCTTCACCGCGGACATGGCCGAGGACAGCGTGTTCATCACCGACGTCTCCTCCGCGGTCAGACTGGGGACCTTGACCTGGGTCAGGCTGTGCATGGCGGCGGCGAGCTGCTCGGTATCGCCAGGGGCGATCCCGAGCTGGCGGGTGGCGGCGATCATCGGCGCCAGCTCGCGCAGGCGCTGCGCGAACGGCTCCCAGACCGCCATCGGTTGACCGCCGGGGTTGGCGAACTGGTCCAGCTGTGCCGGGCTGGGGGCGAAGACCGGGCTCGACAGGGCGGAATGCACCGCCGTGACCGCATCGTTCAGCGTCGCCAGCCGCACCCAGGGGGTGGGCGAGAACCGCGTCAGGGCCGGGTTGCGCGCCAGCGTCGCCAGCCGCGCCTTCATGGTGGCCAACGCCGCCGAGAACGCCTTCGCCTGCGCCGGATGCAGCAGATCGAGGCCCAGCTGCGATTGCGCCTGCGCGCGCAGCTGCCCCAGCAGCGAAACGGTACCGCCCTGCAACGGGGTCATCTGCATCTGCGGCAGCGGGGTGCGCAGCCATTGCGGGTCCGGCGTGAAGGCCGGCCCCGGCAGCTCGCGGGTGCCCAGCCATTGCCACAGCGTCTTGGCGATGTTCTCCCCACGCAACCCGGTGCCCACCAGCGGCAGGGTTGGCGGCGGCGCGGTCACGCCGTTCCCGGCCGAGACGGACGCCGAAACCCCGGCCGATCCCCCGCCGGCCGCCGGAGGGGGGGAGAACTGCGACACGAACTGTTCGATCTTGCCCACCGAAGCGTGGCAGAAGCAGACCAACCTCGCCTCCTCAATCCGCTTCCGTGGCGATCACCACGGCGGTCACGTTGTCGTTGGTCTTGTGGTCCAGCGCCGCGGCGACCAGCGCCTCCGCCGGGGAGGAATCGAGCGGGCCGGACAGCTTCATCTGCAACTCCGCCGCGTCCACCGCCTTGCTCAGCCCGTCGCTGCACAGCAGGAACCGGTCCCCTTCTTCCAGCCGGTCGGTGACCTTGTCCAGCGCGAAATCCTCCACCGCCGCCCCCACCGCGCGGGTGATGACGTTGTTGTAGGGGTGGTGCTCGGCGGCCTCGGCGGTGATCTGCCCGGAATCCACCAACTCCTGCACCAGGCTGTGGTCGCGCGAGATCTGCGTCAGCGTGCCGTCGCGCAGCAGATAGGCCCGCGAATCTCCGGCCCAGAGACAGGCGAAATATCCGTCGCGCACCACCAGCATCACCACCGTGGAGGCGATGGTCACGTCCGGACCACGACTCTCGGCTTCCTCCCGCAGCGCCTCATGCACGCCGGTGACGCGCCCGCGCACCATGGCCAGCAGGTCGGCGGCGGGCAATTCGGTGGGGATGGCGTCCAGCGCGGCCACGATCATGCCGGAGGCGACCTCGCCCGCGTCATGCCCGCCGGCGCCGTCGGCCACCGCCCACAGGCCAAGATCGGGGCGGTTGACCAGTGCGTCCTCGTTATGGTCGCGCACCGCGCCGACATGGGTGGCCGCCCAGGATCGCAAGCTGCTCATGCGGCCTCCGCTTCGGCGCCGGCGATCATGGCGCGGAAGGCGTCCGCGTCGGGCAGGGCGGGAAAGCGGCGATGGCCGGCTTCGACACGCGGGCCACCCTCGGTCCAGAAGGCGGAGCCGCCCGCCAGATCGGGCGCGGCGGTCGGGGCGGCGCCCATCAGCGCGGGCAGGGCGTCGGGCGGGATGTCCTGTTCCAGCGCGGCGCGCCCGGCGGTCTCGCAGCGGTCGAGCCAATCGGCATCGCCGCCGGCCTGACGCGGAATGGCCGGGGGAAACAGGGCGGCGAAGCTCATCGGGAAATAGCGCCCGGCGCGATCGACGCTGGGCAGCATCACCCCCAGCACCGCGTCCGGGCCGGCCAGGCCCGGCGCCAGGGCGAAGCGCCAGACCGGCGCTTCCAGCCAAGCCGCCACCCAGTCGGCACCGAGCACTGCCTGGCTGGCCCCCAGCCGGTCGGCCAGCCAGCCGTCCCAGGGCCGGGTGAACACCCCTGGCAGTTGCAGGGTGACGAAATCCCCCCGCGCCGGAAGCTTGCCGTAGAATCCGGCAATGACCGCCGATGCGGTCACGGGCGCTGACCCGGCCGGGCGCGATTGCGTGCGTGAAGCTGCCAGGACGTCATCGCGCGGCCGGTTCCGAAATGGAGGATGGACAATTCCCCTTGCCGGGTCGAGTGTGTCCTAAAGCACCGCGCCGGTGCAAGCGTCCTGTCGGCGCCGGCCGGGGGAAGGGCACGGTGGATGGCATTGGCATCGTTTGCGGATTTCTCCCCCCGTGAAATTCCCGTCCCGGGCGGCGTGCTGCGCGCGCGCATCGGCGGTGCCGGCCCGCCATTGTTGCTGCTGCACGGGAATCCACAGACCCATATGATGTGGCACCGCGTGGCGCCGGCACTGGCCGCGCGCTTCACCGTGGTCTGCCCGGATCTGCGCGGCTATGGCGGCTCCTTCAAGCCACCCGCCACGCCGGATCACGCGCCATATGCCAAGCGGGCGATGGCGGCCGACATGGTGACGGCGATGGCGGCGCTCGGGTTTTCGCGCTTTCGGCTGGCCGGGCATGACCGCGGCGGGCGGGTGGCGCATCGGCTCGCGCTCGATCATCCCGCGGCGGTGGAACGGCTGGCGGTGCTCGATATCGTGCCGACATTGGAACATTTCGAGCGGGCGGACATGGCGTTCGGCCTCGGCTACTATCATTGGTTCTGGTTCGCCCAGCCGCATCCGTTCCCGGAATCGCTGATCTCGGCGGCGCCGGAGATCTGGTTTCACGCCCACACCAACCGCTCCCCCCGCCCGTCCGACCTGTTTCATCCCGAGGCACTGGCCGACTATCTGCAAGCCGCCCGCGACCCGGCCACCATCGTCGGCATGTGCGAGGATTATCGCGCCGCCGCCGGCATCGACCTGGCGCATGATCGCGCCGACCGCGCCGCCGGGCATCGCATCGCCTGCCCGATGCTGGTGCTGTGGGGCGCGCGCGGGCATATCGGCGAATGGTACGATCCGCTGGCAATCTGGCGGAGCTATTGCGCCGCGCCGGTCACCGGCGGCGCGGTCCCGGCCGGGCATTACCTGGCCGAGGAAGCGCCGACGGCGGTGCTGGAGTGGTTCGACCGCTTCTTCTGACCGGTCAGCCGGCCCGGGCCAGCGCGCGGGCCGGCATGGTCTCGAGCGCTTTCAGCCGGGCGAACAGCGTGGCCGCCGGGATATCGGTGGCGCCGGCTTCCAGGCAGTCGGCGAATTTGTCGTAGATCTGCGCCTCCGCCAGCGGCCGTGTCGGGTGGCCGGTGGCGCGCGCCACCGGCGCCCCGTCCAGCACCCGCCCGTCGGTGGTTTCCACCGTCACCTGGTCGGCGAAGGCAGCGCCCGGCAGCGCGGGATCGTACTCGCCGGTGGTGACGGTGCGCACCCGCGCCATCAGCGCCTGGATCTCCGGGCGGCGGACGAATTCGTCAGTCAATTCCCGCAGGCCGACGCGCCGGGCGACGATGCCCGAGGCGATGGCGAACTCGATGCTGAACTTGGCGGCGAGGCCGGTGTCGGGGGCGTGGTTGCGCAGCACGGTAGCGAAATAATCGCTGATCTTCACCGTGACCTGTTTCACCTCGTCGGCGCGCGTCGGGCTGGTGCCCATCAGGTCGAGGATGCCGTCGATGGCGCGATGGGTGCAGTAGCAGGTAGGGTATTTCTTGATCCCGAGCCCCTGCGTCAGCAGCGCCCAGTGCTCCCCGAGATGCGCTTCGCCGGCGCGGTCCTCGGTGCCGTCGGGGGAGACGGCGTGCAGGAACCCCTGCGGATGTTCCAGCGCGTCGGTGGCGGCGGTGAACCCGGCGCCGGCCAGCCTTGCCGCGATGATGCCGGCATGGGCGGCGCGGCCGGCGTGGAACGGTTTCGTCATAGTACCGAAATTGGCCATCAGCCCGGCGCTCTGCGAGGCGCCGAGCGCCACCGCGATGGCGGCTTTCCCGGCATCCAGCCGGTGCAGCTTCGCCACCGCCGCCGCCGCGCCCACCGCGCCGTAGAGCCCGGTGGGGTGCCAGCCCTTCTTGTGCAGCAGCCCGGAATCGCGGCGGAACAGCTCGGCCCAGGTCTCGTAGCCGGCCACATAGGCCACCAGCATGTCGAGGCCGGAGGCATCCAGCGCCTCGGCCTCGGCCAGGATCGCCGGCACCAGCACGGTGGAGGGATGCCCGCGCAGCGCGACGTCGTCATAGTCCAGCGCGTGCGCGGCAACGCCGTTGATCCAGGCCGCCTCCGGTGCCGGCGCGGTGGCGGACGAGAAGGCGATGCTGGCCGGGCCGGCGGGCGGGGCCAGGGTGGAGCGCAGGATGCCCACCGCATCCTCGCCGCGGCCGGCGATCATGGTGCCGATGCAGTCGATGAAGCCGAGACGGGCCACCGCCATCGCCTCCGGCGGGATGCGGTTGGGCGAGAGGTCGGCGATGAAGCGGCCGATATCGGCGGTGAGCGCGGACATGGTTTCCTCCGGAGTTCTTATCAATGCGCGCGGGCGCGCAGCGCCCTCAGGCTGCCGCCCATCTTGACCGCGCCGGGCAGCGGATGGCCGACGATGTCCTCGGCCAGTTGCGCGACCTCGATCAGCTTGTCGAGGTCGATGCCGGTGGCGATGCCCATCTCCTCGCACAGGAACACCAGGTCCTCGGTGCAGACATTGCCGGCCGCGCCCTTGTGGGCGGCGAACGGGCAGCCGCCGAGGCCGGCCACGGTGGCATCGTAGATGCGCACGCCCATCTCGAGCCCGGCATAGGCGTTGGCGATGCCCATGCCGCGGGTGTCGTGCAGATGCAGCGAGAGGGTGAGGTCGGGGTAGCGGTTGCGCACCTTGCCCACCAGCGCGCGGACCGATTGCGGCGTGGCCCAGGCCATGGTGTCGGCCAGCGACAGCACGCGCGGCGGAGTACCATGCTCGGCGGCGATTTCGAGCAGGGCCGCGATCATGTCCAGAACCCGCTGGTGCGGGATCTCGCCTTCGAAATTGCAGCCGAACGCGGCCATGATGCCGGCGCGTTCCAGCGGAATATTCAGGTCCTTATACATCCGCAGCGTTTCATGGGCGGCGCGGATATTGTCTTCCAGCGAGCGCTGCTGGTTGCGTTTCAGGAAGGTCTCCGAGGCGGTGAGCGAGAACGATCCCTTGATGTCGAGCCGCCCGGTGGCGATGGCGCGTTTCAGCCCCTGCAGGTTGAGCCAGAGCGCGGTGTAGTCCACCCCGGGCTTGCGCGTGAAGCCGGCCACCACCGCCTCGGCGTCGGCCCAGCCGGGCACGCGGGCAGGGTTCACGAACGAGGCAGCCTGGATCTGGGTGATGCCGGTTTCCGACAGCGCGTCGATCAGCGCGATCTTGCGGGCGGTGGGGATGGGGCCCTTCTCGAACTGGAAGCCCTCGCGCGGGCCTTCCTCGTTGATCTGCACGCTGGTGGGGAGGTCGGACATGGGCGTGCTCCTGCGTTGCTCAGGGGCAGGCTAATACCGGGCCGGGTGCGCGGCTACACCCGCACCAGATTCCCCGGCGTCCGGCCCGCGAGCACCGCGGCGATGCCGTCCAGCACCAGGAAGCCCATCGCGTCGCGGGTTTCCCGCGTCGCCGACCCGAGATGCGGCAGCAGGGCCACGTTCTCGAGCGTGAGGTAATCGGGGTGCAGCGCCGGCTCGTTGTTATAGACATCGAGCCCGGCCGCGGCGACCTGGCCGGAGCGGAGCGCCGCGATCAGCGCCGCGTCGTCCACGAGCGTGCCGCGCGCGGCGTTGGCGATGACCGCGCCGCGGGGCAGGCGGGCGATGCGCGCGGCGTTGAGCCAGCCACGCGTGCCCTCCCCGCCCGGGGCGTGCAGCGACAGCACGTCGCAGACCGGCAGGAAGGTGTCGTCGGAAGGGTGGAAGATCGCGCCTTCCTCCAGCGCCGCGGGCAGGCGCGCCTGGTCGAGGTAATGCACCACCATCCCGAAGCCGCGCGCCATCCGCGCGAGTTCGCGCCCGATCCGCCCCAGGCCGAAAATCCCGAGGCGCCGGCCGGAGACGCCGGTGCCGATCAGCTGCGTCGGCGCCCAGCCGGTCCAGGCGCCGGCGCGCACCAGCCGCTCGCCCTCCCCGGCACGGCGGGCGGCGGTGAGGATCAGCAACATCGCGCATTCGGCGGTGGCCACCGACAGCACGTCCGGCGTGTTGCAGACCGCGATGCCGCGGGCGGCGGCGGCGGAGAGGTCGATATGATCGAAGCCCACGCTGAAGGTGCCGATCGCGCGCACGCTGGCGGGCAGGGCGGCGATGACGGCGGCGTCCAGTTTCTCGGCCGGGCAGCAGAGGATGGCGTCGGCCCCGGCGGAAAGGCGGACCACGTCGGCGCCGGAGCGCGGCGTGTCGGCCTCGTTCAACCGGGCGTCGAACGCCTGCGCGGCGCGGGCCTGCACGGCCTCGGGCAGGCGGCGGGTGATCAGCAGCACCGGCTTCGTCATGCTTTCACCTCCACAACGGGTCGATCGGTGCGCCACCGGACAGCACCGCGGCGATGTTGTCCAGGGCGCGGAAGCCCATGGCGTTGCGGGTCTCCACGCTGCCCGAGCCGATATGCGGGGTCAGGAACACGTTGGGCAGGGCGGCGAAGCGGCGGTCGTAGCCCGGCTCGTCGCGGAAGACGTCGAGCCCGGCGGCGAAGAGTTGGCCGGAGGTCAGGGCGGCCAGCAGCGCGTCCTCGTCCACCAGCCCGCCGCGGGCGGTGTTCACCAGCACCGCCCCGCGCGGCAGCAGGGCGAGAGTCTCGGCGTTGACGATGCCGGCGGTGGCCGGGGTGGAGGGTGCGTGCAGGGAGAGGAAGCGGCAATGCGGGAGCATCTCGTGGAACTCGGGGAACCAGGTGGCGCCGTCTTCCTGCTCGGGCGGCAGGCGGTGGCGGGCGTGGTAGAGGACCGTCATGCCGAAGCCGCGGGCGCGGCGGGCCATCGCCTGGCCGATTCGGCCCATGCCCAGCAATCCCAGCGTCTGGCCGGAGACGCGGATGCCCAGCAGGTCCCCCTGGCCGATGCGGTACCCCCAGCCGGCGCGCATCAGCGCGTCATACTCGTGGGCACGGCGGGCGGCGGCCAGGAGCAGCATGAAGGCGAAATCGGCGGTGCAATCGTCCAGCACGCCCGGGGTGTTGGTGACGATCACCCCGGCGGCGCGGGCGGCGGCGACGTCGATATGATCGAAGCCGACCGAGCTGGTGGCGCCGATGCGCAGCCCGGGCGGCAGAGCGGCGATGGTGGCGGCGTCGAAGCGGAGGGTGTTGGTGAACAGGATCGCTTGCGCTTCGTGGGTCTGGGCGGCGGCGATCGCCTGGGGCGCGGTCATGTCGTCGGCGCCGCGGTGGATCAGGGCGTCGAACTCGGCGGCGGCGCGGGCGGTGACGGCGTCGGGCAGCAGCGCCGCGACCAGGAGGCGGGGTTTGGGCATGGGGGCTCGGGCGGGTGAGGTGGGACATGGTGGCGTGACGGCGCCAGGGGTGCAAACCGGGCGGGTTTGCGTCGCGGCGGGGGCGCCGCTATAGGGGGCGCCGCGCTGGTCCCGGATAGCTCAGCTGGTAGAGCAAGCGGCTGTTAACCGCTGGGTCGTAGGTTCGAGTCCTACTCCGGGAGCCAGCGCCATCCTTCGATTTCACCCCGA